>NZ_DASZKT010000197.1:0-108297 GCF_035552695.1 Actinospica sp. | reverse complement strand
GATGGCCTTCGTCCGGCTGCTCAAGGACCTGATGAAGGACAAGGAGATCGGCGCGCACTTCGTGCCGATCATCCCGGACGAGGCGCGCACCTTCGGCATGGACTCGCTGTTCCCGACGGCGAAGATCTACTCGCCGCACGGCCAGACCTACGAGGCCGTGGACCGCGAGCTGCTGCTGTCCTACAAGGAGTCCAAGCAGGGCCAGATCCTGCACGAGGGCATCAGCGAGGCGGGCGCCACCGCGTCGCTGATCGCGGCGGGCACCTCGTACGCGACGCACGGCGTGCACTCGATCCCGATCTACATCTTCTACTCGATGTTCGGCTTCCAGCGCACCGGCGACCAGTTCTGGCAGTTCGCCGACCAGATGGGCCGCGGCTTCGTGCTCGGCGCCACGGCCGGCCGCACCACGCTGACCGGTGAGGGCCTGCAGCACGCGGACGGGCACTCGCACCTGATCGCCTCGACGAACCCCGCGGTCGTCGCGTACGACCCGGCGTTCGGGTTCGAGATCAGCCACATCGTGCAGGACGGCCTGCGCCGGATGTACGGCTCGACCCCGGAGCACCCGCACGGCGAGGACGTCTTCTACTACGTCACGCTGTACAACGAGCCGGGCGTGCAGCCGGCCGAGCCCGCCGGGATCGACGTGGACGGCCTGCTCAAGGGCCTGTACAGGTACCGGGACGCCCCGCAGGGCCCGGCGGACCGGCCGCGCGCGCAGCTGCTGGCCTCGGGCGTCGGCCTGCCGTGGATCCTCCGAGCGCAGCAGCTGCTGGCCGACGAGTGGGGCGTGGCCGCGGACGTGTGGTCGGCGACCTCCTGGACCCAGCTGCGGCGCGAGGCGCTGGCCGTGGACGAGCACAACTTCCTGCACCCGGAGGAGCCCGCCCGGGTTCCCTACGTGACCGAGGTGCTGGCCGGCACCCAGGGCCCGGTGGTCGCGGTCTCCGACTGGATGCGCGCGGTCCCGGACCAGATCTCCCAGTGGGTGCCGAACGACTACAGCTCGCTCGGTGCGGACGGCTTCGGTTTCGCGGACACCCGCGGCGCCGCCCGCCGCTTCTTCCACATCGACGCCGAGTCGGTGGTCGTCGCGACGCTCGCCCAGCTGGCCAAGCGCGGCGAGGTCAAGCGCGAGGCGGTCGCCGAGGCGATCAACCGGTACCAGCTGCACGACGTCAAGGCCGCGGGCTCCGGCCCGACCGGCGGCGAGGGCTGATCCGAAGCACCGTCAGATCGCCCGTCCCGCTTCCCGGGGCGGGCGAACTGCGTAGCCGGGCCCGCTCCCGTGGGCCGTCTCAGCGCTGCCGCAGAGCTGTCGCAGGCTTCGGATAGCCTTGGCGGGTGCCGACCGTACGCCTCGCCGAGGGGCTCGCTATCGCCGTTCTGCTGCCGTTCTGCTTCGCGCGGGTGCGTCGCTCGGACGCGGCGACCTGTGTGCTGGCCGCGGCGTACGCCGGCTACACGATCCTGCCGATGTACGAGCGCTGGCAGGCCTGGCTCGCGGCGGCGCTCGCCGCGTGCTGCGCGACGCTGGCCAGGCGGAGCCTGGTGACCCCCGTCCCGCGCAACCCGGATCCGGACGTCGAGCCGCCGACCCTGCGCGGCCGTCTGATATCCGCGATACGCAGCCCGATCCCGCTGCTCGCGCTGCCCGCCCTCTTCGGGGCGCTCGCGCTCGGCGGGGTCGGATTCTGGCACACGCTGTGGCACGGGCTGCGCGACGACCGGCTCGCGGTCACGGTGAACGGCACCGTGGCGGCCGTTTTCGTCGGCGGACTGGCGACCGGATTGATTCTGCGCCGCTTCTCCGGCGTCACCATCGGGCGCGCCCAGGCCATTCTCGGCGGCGGAACTCTGCTCGGCTGGCTCGAACGTATGCTCTATTTTTCATTCCTACTCGCCGGTCAGCCGACCGCCGCGGCTTTCGCCCTCACCGCGAAATCCGCCGCCCGTTTCCCGGCGCTGCAACGCGACGAGGAGGGATTGGCCGAGTACTACCTCATCGGCAGCCTCTCCAGCCTGGTCGTCGCGGCGGTAACGGCCCTGCTCACCCGGCTCGCCCTGGGAATGGCCGCACTCTAACGGGAAAATGCCGCATCATGGATGCATGGCGCTTTCCGAACACAGGCTCTTCCGCCTCCTCGAGAAACTGGCGCTTCCGTCCGGTGACTATGTCGTGACGGGAAGTGCCCCGTTGCTCGCGCACGGATTGCGGACGACGATCCATGATCTGGATCTGGTCGCGCGCGGAAAGGCCTGGGAAATCGCGAAGGCGAAAGGCCCGGTCGTCAACTCGCGGTCCGGATTCGGGCGGCGCATCGTCCTCAACCACGGCGCGATCGAGATCTTCGACCACTGGATCGGCGGGCTCACCGACATCGACGCCATGATCGACGGCGCCGAGTTCATCGAGGGCGTCCCGTTCATGCCGCTGCAGGACACGCTGCTCTGGAAGCGCGGCCTCGGCCGGGCGAAGGACCTGACCGACGTCCGGCTGATCGAGGACTTCCTGTCCGTCCCCGCGCGCTAACTCAGCGGCAGCGACATCGTGACGTTGGTCTCGACGAATCCGAGCGACGCGTAGAGCCCGCGCGCCACGGTGTTGTGGCCGAACACGTGCAGGCCCACGCTCTCGGCGCCGAGTTCGCGAGCGCGGGCGATGGCGGCGAGCATCGTGGCCCGGCCGTAGCCCTTCCCGCGCTGATCCTCGTTGACGATGAGGTCGCGGATGTACGCCTCGGGCTTGTTCGCCATGCGCTGCATGGAGATCCACACCGTGCCGACGGCCGCCCGGCTCGCCGCGTCGCGCGCCGTGTAGAGCATCTGGCCCTTGGTGTGCACCGCGTTCGGAAACTGGATGCCGGCCTCGGTCTTGGCCATCTGCAGCGCCTCTTCCGGGGCCCAGCGCCCGCACCTCACGTTCTCCTCGGCGAGGCTCCTGACCGAGGGCAGCAGCCAGGCCGCGAACTCCTCCTCGGTCATCGGGTCCAGCGTGATCTTCGGCGTGCTCATGACACGGAGTCTACGAGCGGGGAACGCCGACGGGGTTCGCCGCGTCGAAGGGCTATGAGATCGAGAGTTCGCACCGCCTCACTAGCCGTCGCCGCCTGCACCGCCACCGGCTTGCTCGCCTCCTGCGCGAGCGCGAACAACGTGCCGGTGGTCGCCGGGAAGACGACGAGCACGACGCCGAGCGCCACCTCCTCGGCCACCCGGCCGGCCAAGCCCGCGGCCGAGCACGTGCCGGACAGCAAGGTCCTCACGGTCGCGCTGCAGATCGTGCCGGGGTCCGCGACGTCGACCTCGGGCCAGCGCAGCGTGACGCTGACCGATCCGGCGAAGATCGCGCAGATCGCCGCCGAGATCAACGCGCTGCCGACGCTGCCGACGTATCCGAAGGTGTACTGCCCGATGGAGATCGACGGCCCGTACCTGGTGCTGGTGTTCCGCGACTCCGTCTCCGGTCCGGTGCTCGCGCAGGTGCGCCTCGAGCCGCGGCCGAGCGGTGTGTGCGGCCCCGGCGTGCAGGTCACGGTCGGCGGCGTCACCGAGCCGAAGCTCGACGACTCCGGGCAGCCGAAGCTGTACTCGGACCTCGTGCAGACGTCCGGATTGACCACGCGCTGAGCCGTGCGCCGGCGTCCGACCGCCTGACGTGCGGGTGAACCGCGGCCGAAATCCGCACTCGCCCCGCCGCGCTGGCCGGGCCCGCGGATCTGCGAGAGTAGTCGTGTGGACACCTCGCGCGAGACGCAGCAAAGGGACAGCCGGGCTGACACCGTACGTCGGCTCGAGAAGGCCACCGGAAGCCTCGCGGCCGCGGCCATCGCGCGGATGGAGCAGAAGTTCTCCTGGTATCGCAACATGCCGCCGGAGAACCGCTCCTGGGTCGGGCTGGTCGCGCAGGCGGGCATCGCCGCGTTCACCGAGTGGTTCCGGCACCCGGATCAGAAGGCTGCCGTCTCCGCCGACGTCTTCGGCACCGCGCCGCGCGAATTGACCCGCGCCGTCTCCCTGCAACAGACGGTGCAGATGGTGCGCACGACGATAGAAGTGGTCGAAGACCGCATCGACGGGCTCACCGAGACCGCCGAGGAGAGCCGGATCCTGCGCGAGGGGATGCTGCGCTACTCCCGCGAGATCGCCTTCGCCACCGCGCAGATCTACGCGCAGACCGCCGAGCTGCGCGGCGCCTGGGACGCCCGGCTCGAGGCGCTGATCGTGGACGCGGTGCTGCGCGGCGAGGAGGACGACGCGCTGCTCTCCCGCGCCTCGACGCTCGGCTGGGCGGCCCGCACCGACATCACCGTCATGGTCGGCCACGCCCCGAACGACGACCCGGAGGCGGTGGTCGACGGCATGCACCGCGCCGGGCGGCACCGGCCGGCCCCGGGCTACGACGGTCCCGGCCTGTCCGTGCTCGCCGGAGTGCAGGGCGATCGGCTGATCGCCGTCGTCGGCGGGGTGACCGGCGATCCCGTCGTCGTGCTGCGCGCGCTCGCCGGGCAGTTCGCGCCGGGGCCCGTGGTGATAGGGCCGGTGGTCGGCGAGCTGACCGCCGCCTCCCGCTCCGCCGAGGCCGCGCTGTCCGGCCTGCGCTCCGCCGTCGCCTGGCCGGACGCGCCCCGCCCGGTGCTCGCCGACGATCTGCTGCCCGAGCGGGCGATCGCCGGCGACGAACTCGCCCGCGTCTGTCTGCTGGAGGAGATCTACAGACCGCTGGCGGAGGCGGGCTCGGCGTTGCTGGAGACGCTCTCGGTCTATCTGGAGCAGGCGGCGAGCCTCGAGGCGGCCGCGCGGATCCTGTTCGTGCACCCCAACACGGTGCGCTACCGGCTCAGACGGGTGACTGACATCACAGGATTGACGCCGTCTCAGGCCCGCAGCGCGTTCACCCTGCAGATCGCCCTGGTGCTCGGCCGGCTGGCCGAGGCCTCGAAGCCTTTGTAGGGATTCCACAGTACCGACCCGGGATCTTCGTGCCCGCCGAGGCAGCAGAACGGGGCCGGCTCGGGGCAAGGTGGAAGGGTGCTCGTACTCGTCGCTCCCGGCCAGGGAGCTCAGACTCCCGGCTTCCTCACGCCCTGGCTCGACGTCCCCGGCGTCGCCGACCGGCTGACCTGGTGGTCCGCGGTCGCCGATCTCGATCTGGTGCACTACGGCACCGAGGCCGACGCCGACACCATCCGCGACACCGCCATCGCCCAGCCGCTGCTGGTCGCCTCCGGCATCGCCGCGGCCCTCGCCCTGTTCCCGCACCCGGCCGAGGCCTTCCGGCAGGTCGGCGCCGCCGCCGGCCACTCGGTCGGCGAGCTGACCGCCGCGGCCGGCACCGGCGCGATCACCGCCGAGTCCGCGCTGACCCTGGTGCGCGAGCGCGGCCGGGCCATGGCCGCGGCCGCCGCCGTCACCCGCACCTCGATGACCGCCGTGCTCGGCGGCGACCAGGACGAGGTGCTCGCCAAGATCGCCGAACACGGGCTGACCCCGGCCAACAACAACGGCCCCGGGCAGATCGTCGCCGCCGGCACCGTCGAGCAGCTCGCCGCGTTCCAGGCCGATCCGCCCGCCGGGGCCCGGCTGCGCGGCCTGTCCGTCGCCGGCGCCTTCCACACCGAGCACATGGCCCCGGCCGTGGACCGGCTCGCCCGGCTCGCCAAGGGCGTGTCCACCCGCGACCCGCGGGTGCGCTACATCTCCAACCGGGACGGCGCCGTCGTGCACTCCGGCACCGAGATGGTCGACCGCATCGTGCGGCAGATCGCCAACCCGGTTCGCTGGGACCTGTGCATGGACACGATGCGCGAGCTCGGCGTGACCGGGATCCTCGAGGTGCCGCCGTCCGGCACGCTCACCGGCATCGCCAAGCGCGCGCTCAAGGGCGTGGAGACCTTCGCCCTGAAGACCCCGGACCAGCTAGACGCGGCCCGCGAGTTCGTCGCCAACCACGCCGAGTCCGCGCACAACCCGCTCAACTCCGCGCCGACCTGGCGGCTGCTGGTCGCCCCGTTCTCCGGCACGGTGCAGCGCGGCCACCACGACGAGGGCGCGGTACTGACCCCGGGCGAGCACGTGGTGACGATAGTGTCCCGGCGTGAGCAGCAGAAGCTCACCGCCGAGCACGGCGGCACGGTGATCGAGTGGCTCGTCGAGGACGGAGACCCGGTCTCCCCGGGCCAGCCGCTCGTCAGAATCCACCCGAAAGCCGAGGCCGCGCACTGATGACCAAGCAGATCCAGTCTCCGGCGGGCCCGGCGCACGCCCGGATCCTCGGCGTGGGCGGCTACCGGCCGTCCCGGGTGGTGACCAACGAACAGATCTGCCAGGTCATCGACTCCACCGACGAGTGGATCACCACCCGGACCGGGATCAAGGAGCGGCGCTGGGCTACGGCCGAGGAGACCGTCTCCATGATGTCGGTGAGCGCCGCGGGCAAGGCGCTGGCGGCCGCGGGCATCGAGCCGGAGCGGATCGACCTGGTGATCATCTCCACCGTCACGCACCTCGCGCAGACGCCCTCGCTGGCCGCCATGGTGGCCAACGAGCTCGGCGCCCTGAACGCCGCGGCCTTCGACATCTCGGCGGCCTGCGCCGGCTTCTGCCACGGCCTGGCCCTGGCGCAGGACGCGGTGCGCGGCGGCTCCGCCGAGCACGTGCTCGTCATCGGCGTCGAGCGGCTGTCCGACCTGACCGACATGAACGACCGCTCCACCGCGTTCATCTTCGGCGACGGCGCGGGCGCGGCCGTGGTCGGCCCCTCGGACACCGCGGCCATCGGCCCGGTGGTCTGGGGCGCGGACGGCGCGCAGTACGAGGCGATCGGCCAGACCTTCTCCTGGGACACGCTGCGCGAGCAGCCCGAGTTCGGCTTCCCGGCGCTGCGGATGAACGGCCAGCAGGTCTTCCGCTGGGCCTCGTACCAGATGGTGCCGGTGGCCAAGAAGGCGCTGGAGAAGGCCGGGATCACCGCCGAGGACCTCGACGCGTTCATCCCGCACCAGGCGAACATGCGCATCACCGACGCGATGATCAAGGCCCTGAAACTGCCGGAGAGCGTGCCGGTGGCCAGGGACATCGCGAAGACCGGCAACACCTCGGCCGCCTCGATTCCGCTCGCCATGGAACGGATGCTCGAGGAGGGCGAGGCCCCGCACGGCGGCCTGGCGCTGCTGATCGGCTTCGGCGCCGGCCTGGTCTACGCGGCCCAGGTCGTCCAGCTGCCCTAGCCCTCCGCGGCGGGCGAACCCGCTGAATGTAGGCTGCTTTCCCAGTCCCCCAGGCCGACACCGCACGGTAGCGGCCAACCACCGCAGCAGAACAGGTTAAGGAGCCGGCCATGGCCACCCAGGAAGAGATCCTCTCGGGGCTCGCCGAGATCGTCAACGAGGTCGCGGGAATCGACGTCGAGGACGTTCAGCTCGACAAGTCCTTCACCGAGGACCTCGACGTCGATTCGCTGACCATGGTCGAGGTCGTCGTCGCGGCCGAGGACAAGTTCGGCGTCAAGATTCCGGACGAGGAGGTCAAGAACCTCTCGACCGTCGGCGACGCCGTCAGCTACATCGCGTCGCACGCGGGCTGAGCCCCGCGCTACGGCGTTCCCGCAGCGTCCGCCGCCCGGCAGCCGCGTCAAACCGCGGCGGCCGGGACGGCGGCACCGCCCGGAGTTCGGTCCGGGACAACCTCTCGGTCGGCATTCGAGTAGATGGGCTAGATCAGTGAACAAGACCGTGGTCGTCACCGGACTCGGTGCGACGACCCCGCTCGGCGGGGACGTCCCCTCAACCTGGGAGGCGCTGCTCGCCGGCCAGTCGGGCATCGTCCCGCTGACCGAGGAGTGGGCCGCCGACATGCCGGTGCGCATCGCCGGCCGGATCCAGGTGGAGCCCGCCGAGGTGATGAAGCCGGTCGAGCGCCGCCGATTGGACCGCTCCGCGCAGTTCGCGCTGATCGCCGCGCGGGAGGCGTGGAAGGACGCCGGCCTCGACCAGTTCGAGGTGGACTCCGACCGGCTCGGCGCCGTCGTCGGCTCCGGCATCGGCGGCGTGACCACGCTGCTCGACAACTACGATCTGATGCTCAACAAGGGCGCCCGCGGCGTGAGCCCGCGCGCGGTGCCGATGCTCATGCCGAACAGCCCCGCCGCCTACGTGGGCCTCGAGTTCGGTGCCCGGGCCGGCGTGCACACCCCGGTCTCCGCCTGCGCCACCGGCTGCGAGGCCATCGGCTATGCGCTGAACATGATCCGCTCCGGCCGCGCCGACATCGTCGTGTGCGGCGGCACCGAGGCCGCGATCCACCCGCTGCCGATCTCGGCCTTCGCCAACATGATGGCGATGTCCAAGAACAACGAGGACCCCAAGCGCGCCTCGCGCCCCTACGACACGGGCCGCGACGGCTTCGTGCTCGGCGAGGGCTCCGGCATCGTCGTGCTCGAGTCCGCCGAGCACGCCGCCGCCCGCGGCGCCCGGGTCTACGCGGAGATCGCCGGGGTCGGCTACTCCGCCGACTCGCACGACATCGCCCAGCCCGACCCGTCCGGCGAGGGCATCGCCGCGGCGATCCGCAACGCGGTGGCCGACGGCGGGATCGCGCCCGAGCAGATCGTGCACCTGAACGCGCACGCCACCTCCACGCCGCTGGGCGACACCGGCGAGCTCAAGGCGCTGCGGATGGCCCTCGGCGCCGAAGCCGAGCACATCGCCATCTCCGCCACCAAGTCGATGACCGGCCACCTGCTCGGCGGCGCGGGCGGCATCGAGACGGTGTTCACGGTCAAGGCGGTCAACGAGCTCATCGCCCCGCCGACCATCAACATCACCGACCTCGACGGGGACGCGGACCTGGACATCGTCCGGGATGAGCCGCGCGCCCTGCCGGGCGAGACTCCGGCGGGTCCGATCGTCGCGCTGAACAACTCCTTCGGCTTCGGCGGCCACAACGTCGTGCTCGCGGTACGCCGCGTCTGAGCCAAGTCCGTCTGCTGACTAAGGACACGCATATGACTGCGACAACGGACACACAGTCGTCACCGAAACCCGCCTCCGCCGGCACGAAGCCGTCTCGCGAGGAGGACCCGCGCGGCCCGCTCAAGCGGCTGGCCAAGCTGTTCGACGAGGGCACCCTCGAGCTGCTCACGCCGTTCGACGACTCCGGCTTCGTCGCCGCGGTCGGACTGGTCAACGGCGCCAAGGCCACCTCGTACGCCTCCGACCCGACGATCCAGGGCGGGGCCATGGGCTCCGCGGGCTGCAAGGCGATCCTGGTCGCCTACGAGCGCGCGCTGGCCGACGGGTGCCCGGTCATCGGCCTGTTCCACTCCGGCGGCGCCCGGCTGGCCGAGGGCGTGCTCTCGCTGCACGCGGTCGGCGAGGTCTTCGCCATCATGACCCGCGCCTCCGGCAAGGTGCCGCAGATCTCCGTGGTGCTCGGCCCGGCGGCGGGCGGCGCGGCCTACGGCCCGGCGCTCACCGACCTGGTGATCATGGGCCCGGCCGGCCGCGTGTTCGTCACCGGCCCGGACGTGGTGCGCTCGGTCACCGGCGAGGCGGTGGACATGGACCGGCTCGGCGGGCCCGAGCCGCACGGCCGCCGCTCCGGCGTGGTGCACGTGGTCGCGCCGACCGAGGATGACGCGTACGCCTCGGCCCGGCGGCTGGCCCAGCTGCTCGGCGAGCAGGGCGAGCTCGACCTGTCCGCCGTCGAGGACCGGGACCTGGCCGGACTGCTGCCCGAGTCCGTCAAGCGGGCCTATGACGTGCACCCGCTGGTCGACGGCATCCTGGACGAGCCGGGCCTCGAACTGCACCCGAGGTGGGCGCCGAACATCGTCACCACGCTCGGCCGGTTCGGCGGGCGCACCGTCGGCGTCATCGCGAACAACCCGCTGCGGCTCGGCGGCTGCCTGGACTCCTCGTCGGCGGAGAAGGCGGCCCGCTTCGTGCGCATGTGCGACGCCTTCGGCGTGCCGCTGGTCGTCCTGGTGGACGTGCCCGGCTACCTGCCGGGCGTCGGCCAGGAGTGGGACGGCGTCGTGCGCCGCGGCGCGAAGCTGCTGCACGCCTTCGCCGAGGCCGTGGTACCCCGGGTGACCCTGGTGACCCGCAAGACCTACGGCGGCGCCTACATCGCGATGAACTCCCGCTCGCTCGGCGCCACCCGCGTGTTCGCCTGGCCGGGCGCGCAGGTCGCCGTCATGGGCGCGGTCGCCGCGGTGCGCATCCTGCACCGCCGCAAGCTCTCCGAGGTGCCGGAGGACCTGCGTCCGCAGGTGGAGCTGGAACTCGCCGCGGAGCACGAGATCATCGCCGGCGGCCTGGACAAGGCCAAGGAGATCGGCGTGGTGGACGAGGTCGTGGAGCCCTCGGCGACCCGTCGCGCGCTGGCCGCCGCGATCGCCTCCGCCCCGCAGCGGCGCGGGCAGCACGGCAATATCCCGCTGTAATTCTCAGGGATTTCTTCGCTGGCCGCCGCGGTCCGGTTCCGGAACCGCGGCGGCCACGGCTTTATAACGGTGATTGCACGTCAGACGACACCGGTGGTCACGATTTCGCT
This sequence comes from Actinospica sp., assembly GCF_035552695.1. Classification (NCBI taxonomy): domain Bacteria; kingdom Bacillati; phylum Actinomycetota; class Actinomycetes; order Catenulisporales; family Actinospicaceae; genus Actinospica; species Actinospica sp. The sequence continues at coordinate 97,737 of NZ_DASZKT010000197.1, read as the reverse complement.
TCCGCCCCGCGCGGGTGCGGCATCGTGGCCACTGTGCTTTCCCGCCCCGACCACAAGTTAAATCGGCGAAACAATGGACGGGGGGTAGCGTCTAGGGGTCACAATCGGGTAAAGACTCTAAGAGGAAGGATCAAGGCCGGACTCCCAACCGGCCCGGCGGGCACCCACCACTGCTCCGCCGCCGTCCGCAGCGAGGGAGGGATACAACATGTGGGTCGGGTACCGTTCGGTGTTCGGCGTGGACTGGAAGGAGGCCGCGCACGGGCCTCAGATCGCGGCCGACCGCATGGGCGCTTGGCTGCGCGCCGAGGGCTTCGAGGAGCCCTTCGAGTCCGAGCCGGGGCGCTACAAGGTCGGCAACGGGGCGATTCTGACCGTGACCGACGGCGTGTCTCCAGGGCGATTCAAAGCAGTGCGATACCGCCTTAAAGAGGCGCCCAGGGCCGCCGTGCACTGGTATACGTCGCTGACCTTCGTGTCGCTCTCCAGACGGCCGGACAAGGAGCTCAAGGAGAGCGGCTACTTCCTGATCGAGGTGAGCGCGCGGGCCGAGGACGGGGTCGGGGTGATCGACGAACGGGTGCGTACGCCCGATCTCACCGGTCTGGTGCTCGACGCGGTCACGGCCTTCGACGGACCGGCCCGGCTGACAACGTCGCCACAGCAGCTGGGCGTGCGTGACATCGATGAACTGATCACCGTGCTCTGCGACCCCGGGCGGCGGTTGCCCGCGATCGTCGCCGTGCCGGGGGAGGGCGACGATCTCGAGCCCTGGCGCGCCCGGTTCACCGAGGCGACCCGCTACCTGCCCGGGATCGCGTCGCTGTATCTGCTGGACGACGAGGCGGGTAGAAAACTCAACGGGGATTTCGAATACCACTGGACCATGGCGGCGCTGCGCACCTTCCGTCCGGACGTGGACCCGGCCAGCCGCGAGGACGCCGAGCGGCACCGCGTCCTGAAGGGCGAGCGCCTCGAGCACGAGATGGACGCGGTCCAGGCGATCCTGACCCACCGGATCCGCGCGGAGGCCGCGGCCGCGCCGTTGCCCAGGCCGCTCGACGAGGTGGCCGACGTGCTCTACCAGGCCGGCGAGGAACAGCGCGCGGAATCGGCCAGGCAGCGCAAGTACTACGCCGAGATCGACGCGGAGCTGCGCATCGACGGCGAGGACGGCGTGCGCCTGCCCTGCCCGGGGGCGGCCGAGGCCGAACCGAGCCCCTTCGACCTGCTCGCCGACTCCTTCGGCGACTACCCGAACCTGCTGATCACCGCCGATTCCGGCCCGATGGGCGTGCTGGACCGGCACAAGGACGCCGCGACCTTCGCCGTCAAGGCGCGCGAGGCGCTCGCCGCCCTCGACTCCTACGCCGCCCAGCGAAGATCGGGGGCCTGGGAGGGTGGCGGATTCCGCCGCTACTGCGAGGACTCCCGGCACGGCGGCAGGATCTACCCGGCCACCCAGGTGGCGTCGCTCGAGTCCGACACCGTGCGCCAGGACCCCCGCCTCGCCGACCAGCGCCGGTTCCGGGTGCCCAAGGCGATAGATCCCAGCGGCTACGCCGAGTTCTGGGCGCACGTCAAGATCGGCAACTCCGGCCAGACCGCCCCCCGCCTGCACTACTACGACGACACCTCGGGCCCGACCGGGGCCGTGGTCGTGGGCTATATCGGTCCGCACCTCCGCAACACGCGGTCCAGCTGACGGCTCCGGGTTCGTCCGGCACGCAGAGTTCGGAATCACAGTAGGTTGGCTCGCGTCCGGTTCCAGTCGGGGCCGGCCGGCGCGAGCCCGAGGAGAAACCGGCAGTGGAGGCACCAAACGGCGACGCGATGCTCAGCGAGGACGCGGAGCCGGTCGGCGAGACGAGTTCGATACCGGAGCCCACCGCCGTCCCCGCCCCCGCCGGGCGCGCGCCGACCGGTCTGGCCGGAGTCCGCCGGCCGAACTCGGCGGCGGGTTGGGCGGCGTATCCGTTCGCGGTGTTCTGGCGGTGGCTGTTCCCGAAGAAGCCGCGGCCGTTCATCGTCGAGCTTCCGTTCCTCGTCGTGTTCGCGCTCGTCCTGGCGTTCCTCATCAAGACGTTTCTCGTGCAGGCGTTCTTCATCCCGAGCGGGTCGATGCAGAACACGCTGGCGATCGGCGACCGGGTCACGGTCAACCGGGCCGAGGTATGGCTGGGCGAGCAGCCCGCGCGCGGCGACATCGTGGTGTTCAAGGACCCGGGCGGCTGGCTCGACGGCGAGGAGTCGACGCCGTCCGGCAACTGGTTCTCCAGCGCGCTCAGCTTCGTCGGCCTGCTGCCCCAGGACGACGGCGATCTGATCAAGCGGGTCATCGGCGTGGGCGGCGACCACGTGATCTGCTGCAACGCCAACGGCCAGATCACCGTCAACGGCGTGCCGCTGGACGAGTCGAGCTACCTGTTCCCGGGCAACACCGGGGATTCCGCGCCTCCCGGGGTCCATGCGCACTTCGACGTGGTCGTCCCGAAGGGAGACCTCTGGGTGATGGGCGACCATCGCGACGTCTCGCTGGACTCCCGCGCACACGTGCCGACCGGCACCCAGTTCGTGCCCGTGAGCGACGTGGTCGGCAAGGCGGACCTGATCGTCTGGCCGATGTCGCAGTGGCGCACCCTCTCCGTCCCCGGCACCTTCCGCCAGGCCGGCCTGGCAGCCCTGTCCGCGCCCGGCGGCACCCCGCTCGCGGGCCTGGCCCTGGCCCTGCCGGTCACCGCGCTACGGCGCCGAAGCAAGCTGCGCGCGAGGATCATGGGCCGTCACTAGATCGCTGGACCGTTCAGACGCGGCGGGTGCGTATCCTTCTCAGACGTGAAACGTGTGCTGGTCACAGGCATGTCGGGGGTCGGAAAGACCACGTTGTTGGACGAACTCGCCCTGCGCGGCTACCCGACCGTCGATACCGACTACGGCGATTACTACGAGGTGCTCAACGGCGAGAGGCTGTGGCGCCACGACCGGATCGAAGCGCTCCTGCGCTCAACGCCGAGCCATGGCAAGCAAGTGCTGTTCGTGCAGGGCACCACACGGAACCAAGGGGAGTTCTACTCATGGTTCGACCACATCGTGCTGCTCACCGCCCCGACCGCGGTTCTGGTCGAGCGCCTCACCACCCGCACAAAGAATCCGTACGGCAAAGATCCGGCCGAACTCGCCGAGACCCTGCAGTATGTAGGGACGGTCGAGCCGCTGCTGCGGAAGTCCGCCACACTTGAAGTCGTCACGACCGTGCCGGTATCGACGGTCGCCGACATCGTGTTGGCGCACGTGAGCTGACGGCGCATGTATCGATCGAGTGCGCAGTTCAGACGCACGCCTGCGGAACGCGCCGATCAGGTGCTGTCGTGGCGCCGTGACGACCTTCGGTTCTTCGCAGCCGGGGCATGCCATATCTTGGCGTTCGCGTTCCTGGAGGCATATCCGGCGGCGGGATTCCGAACAGTCGGGCTCTGGGCACACGGCCGCGCGCATCCGATGCACGCGTATGTCACTGACGGAGACTGGGCCTTCGACTTCCACGGCTGGACACTGGCGGACGAACTACGGGCCGTCACACGCGCCGCCGAGCCGGACGCCGAATACGAGCAGCGATCGATCGACACCGACCTCTCCACCTTCTGTCGCGAGCACAACCACCGCGACCGGCCTTGCTACGCCTTTGACCCCTGGGAACGTGCCCTGCGGTACATCGCGCAGTTCTCGACGCCCGACGAACACCGCGCGACGCTGAACTCCAGGTAGCTTGGACTCCCGACCAACCAAACCGCACTGGCCGAGCTGAGACACAAGCAGCACGGACACATCGACAGATCGCGCAACGAGGTCTGGCCGCGCGGGCCCGGTACCCGGCGTTTGATGTTCCCGTTCGCGTCACCGCACGGGATCTCGGAACGTCAGCGGCGGGGGTCGCCGTAGGTGTCGTGGAGCGAGCTCTGCGAGCGTGCGACGCCGTAGGCCTTAGCGCGCAGCGCGTTGCCCGAGGGAGCGCAGCGACCGTAGGGCTAGGGGTGGGCGGGTGGGGATAGCCAGCGCAGCGACCCCTCGGCCCGAACGAGGCCCGATGCGAAGCGAAGCGAAGCATCGGGCCGTAGGCAGGGCCGAGCACCAACCGCAGGCCGCCGATGCGGATTGAGAATTGTATGAGCCGGGCGCCGCTTTGTTGTCACGGTCGCGGAGCGGCGATTTTGATCACGGGAGGCGGGACGACGTCGCAGGCCTCAGCCCTTAGCGCGGGACTTCGTTCCAGCGGCTCAGTACGGGGACGTCGTGTTCGAAGCCGAGGCGGGAGACGGACGCGGTGTCCAGCTTCAGTCTGCTGCCTTCGCGGGCGGGCAGGCCGATCCAGCGGGCGGCGAGGATGCGCAGCAGGTGGCCGTGGGCCACGAGGGCGACGTCGCCGTCCAGCGCCTGCGCGCCCTGGACCAGGGGCAGGACGCGGGCGATGACGCGGTCGCAGCGTTCGCCGACGTGCTCTACCGCCTCGCCGGGGAAGCCGTCGGGGCCGCCGGGGATGACGCCGTCGTGCCAGAGGTACCAGCCGGGCCGGGCCTGCTGGATCTGCGCGGTGGTCATCCCCTCGTAGCCGCCGTAGTCCCACTCCCACAGGTCCGCGTCGACGCCGTCCAGGCTCACGCCCGCCAGCTTGGCGGTCTCCTGGGCGCGCTGGGCGGGGCTGGACCAGGCGGCGGCGATTCGGACGCCCTCCTGGGCGAGCAGCCTGCCCGCGGCGACGGCCTGGTCGCGGCCCTGGTCGGTCAGCGGCAGGTCGGTGCGGCCGGTGTGCCGACCGTCCCTGGACCACTCGGTCTCGCCGTGGCGCAGCAGGATGATCTCTCCCATGCCAGCACCGTATCGGTTCTGCCCTGACTACGCAGTACGACGATTGCTGTGAAAAGGTGGGGTCATGCCCTCGCCGATGCAAATGCAGCAGCAGTCCTGGCGCGCGCCGGACATCGATCCGATCCTGTGGAAGGCCTTCGTCGAGACGCCCGGCTTCATGCCGCACGAGGAGGCGCGGGCGCTCTACGCGGCGGCCGCGGCGGGTGCGGCGGTCGGCGACCTGGTGGAGATCGGCACGTACCAGGGGAAGTCCGCGATCCTGCTCGCGGGGGCGGCGCGCGCGGGCGGACGGATGCTGCTGACGGTGGACCACCACCGGGGCTCGGAGGAGCACCAGCCGGGCTGGGAGTACCACGATCCGGAGCTCGTCGACCTGGCCGTCGGGCTGATCGACACGCTGCCGTTGGCGCGGCGCTCGATCGCGCTGGCCGGGGTGGAGGATTCCGTCGTCCTGGTCGTCGGGCGTTCGGGCGACGTCGCGCGGCTGTGGCACGGCACCGCCGGATTCGTGTTCATCGACGGCGGGCACACGGACGAGGCGGCGCGGACCGACTACGAGGGCTGGGCGCCGAAACTGGCGGCCGGCGGAGTGCTGGCGATCCACGACGTCTTCCCGGATCCCGCGGACGGCGGGCAGGCGCCGTACCGGATCTACCTGCGGGCGCTGGAATCCGGGGACTTCGAGGAGATCGAGGGCGAGGGCTCGCTGCGGCTGCTGCGGCGCCGCTGACGAATAACCGACGTGGCGTCAGGGCACCCGCACGACGACCGCCTTACGCGTTCTTCTTGTACAGCACGCCGCCGAGAGTCGCCGCGCGCTCGGCCATCTCCGGGCCCGGGCCGTCGTCCCAGGTCGGTTCCTCGGGCGGGGCGTCCTCGCGGCGCCACAACGGCAACTGAACCAGGCCGGGCTCGATGAGCATGTGCCCGAAGTCGCCGAGGAGCTCCGCGACCTGCTCCTCGGAGCGCGGCGTCAGGCCCAGCTTCTCCTGCGCGGACAGCAGGTGCACGCCCTCGTCGATCTCCGGCACGCCCACCTCCTGCACGTGCTGGAAGGCGACCATGCTGCCCGGCGGCAGCCAGTCCATCAGCGTGCCCAGCGCGACCTTCACGTCCGCGGGATCCCTGATGTAGTCGAGCATTCCGAACAGCAGCACGCCGACCGGGCGGTCGAGCTCGAGGTGCCCGACGACCTTCGGGTCGGTCAGCACCCAGCGCGGCTCACGGAAGTCGCCCGCCACCACGGTCACATCGCTGCCGGGCCGGCCGACCAGCAGGGCGCGGGCGTGCGCCAGGGTGATCGGGTCGTCGGCCACGTACACGAAGCGGCAGGTCGGGTCGACGTCCTGGGCGATCTGGTCGTGGCTGTTGGCCACCGTGATCGCCGTGCCCAGCTGCAGGAACTGGGTGATGCCCGCACCCGCGAGATAGCGCACCACGCGGCGGCTGAAGGCCTCCACGGCGCGGGCGCTGATCACCGCGTCCGGCCTGGCCTTGAGCAGCACCGCGACCGCGTCCCGGTCGGCCTGGTAGTTGTCCTTGCCGCCGATCAGGTAGTTGTACATGCGGAACGGGTGCGGCACCGTCGGATCGATCTCCGGCGGGTCCCAGTCCGCGGCGATGGACATCGACCAGTCCGCCGCGGGCGGGGGCTGGACGCTCTCGAACTCGGATTCGGGGGATCCCGTCATCTACGCCTCCCGGGCAGCGCGGTGCCGGGGCCACCGCCTGCACCTGTGTCCTGACATGATAATTCGTCAGAGCCCGCCGGGGAACAGTCTTCGCGATGCAAATTGCACGGCGCGCCACACGTATACGTGCTCGAATACTGCGGGGCAAAGCGGCTTGCCCCGCTCCGGCGGTCCAGGAGCGGGGCAAGCCTGTCTGGGGCGGCTTGTGCAGCCGTCTGGATAGCGTCAGGCCAGGTCGTCGAACTCGCCGTCCTTGGCGCCGGCGAGCAGGGCGGAGATCTCCGCCCGGGTGTAGACCAGGGCCGGACCCTGCGGGTCGCGCGAGTTGCGCATGGCGACGCTGCCGTCCGGCAGCGCGGCGAACTCGACGCAGTTTCCCTGGGAGTTGCTGTAGCTGCTCTTACGCCAGGAAGCGCCGACGAGCTCGGTCGCCGCGGTCCCGTTCGCTGGTGTGTAGGGCATGGATGGGCTCCTCACTGTTCTCTTCGCTGATCTTCGAGTGCTGCTGTTTCCCTGCTCTTGGACCATAGCGCCGATGCCGATGCCGATGCACGTGCATCGGCTAAAGAATCTGCAAATACGCCTGCAGTTTCCGGTGCACATGGGGGCGCGTATGGGGGCGCACGAAAGAGTGAGTGCGCCTGAGAATGCCTATATCAAAGTGCGAATCACGATGACGGCCGCGCGGATATCGCCGTGCGGCCGGCGGGCGGCGAGCAGAGACTCAGGGCCCGGATTCCGGGTGCAACGGTGCGACTCAGAGGTCGAATGCCGCCCAGACGGCCTTGCCGTCCGGCAGGTCCTCCCAGTCCCACTCCGCGGCCAGCGCCTCGACCAGGACCAGGCCGCGGCCCGACTCGGCGGTGTCGGCGGCCTCCTCGGGCATCGGCGGCAGCGGGCTGCAGTCCACCACCCGGCAGGTCAGCCGGCGGCCGTTCAGGTCCAGCTCGAGCCGGATCTTGTTGTCGCCGCAGTCGACCGCGCCGGTGTGCAGCAGGGCGTTGGTGACCAGCTCGGATACCACCAGGTCGACGTCCTCGACCAGGTGCGTGAGGCGCCAGTCGGTCAGCATCGTGCGAGCGGACCGCCGTGCGCGTCCGGCCGACTCGGGGACCGGGTCGAGCCGGAAGGCCGCGGTGCGTACAATGTCGGCCGGGAGAACCGCTCCGCAGGTGTCTGCGGACGTCGCGAGCGCCATGGATGCATCCGTAGAGGTCGAGGGCCATTCCTGGGGCCCGCCGCTCGCCCCCGTTGCGGGTGACGGGTCGTCGGGTCCGGTGTTGCAGGCGGTGCAATTGCGCGGGATCCCGGGCAGGGCCCGGACGATCGGCGTCTGTATCAGCATTCGCCTGTTCCCTCCAGATTGCAAGCGTCGATGCAAATGCCGATGAAGCTTGTGCCGATGCACATGCATCGTAGCGCCGATGCGAGCCTGTGTACGGCATCTTCGGCAAAGCCTCTTCAAATAGCCCTGACCAGGTGGCAAACTTGCGGGCACAGGCACTCGAGGGCGGGAGAAGTAAGACGCATGGACGGCGCGGGCGACAGTTCCACCGTGCGCCGGATCCTGCTCGGAACGGTGCTGCGCAAGTTGCGCGAGGCTCAAGGCGTCTCCATGAAGGAGGCGGGGTACCACATCCGCGGCACCGAGTCGAAGATCAGCCGGATGGAGACGGGCAAGGTCTCGTTCAAGGAACGCGACGTCGCCGACCTGCTCACCCTCTACGGCGTGACCGACGACAAGGAACGCGAGCAGATCCTCAACCTCGTCAACGAGGCGAACTCGCTCGGCTGGTGGCACACCTACAGCGAGTCCCTGCCCAACTGGTTCGAGGCCTTCGTCGGTCTGGAGACCGCGGCCTCGATCGTGCGTACGTACGAGGTGCAGTACATCCCCGGGCTCTTGCAGTGCCCTGAGTACGTGCGCTCCGTGGTGCGCGCGAACCGCAGCCTGAGCCAGGACGAGGTGGACCGCCGGGTGGAGGTGCGCGTGCGCCGCCAGGACGTACTGAACCGTCCGGGCGCGCCGGTGTTCTGGGCCGTGCTGGACGAGGCGGCGCTGCGCCGGCCGATGGGCGGCGTGGAGTCCATGCAGCCGCAGATCGAGTACCTGATCGAGAAGGCCGACCAGCCGAACGTCACGATCCAGCTGTTGCCCTTCTCGGTCGGCGCGCACGCGGCCGAGGGCGGCGCCTTCGCCATGCTGCGCTTCGCCGAGCAGGAGCTGCCCGACGTCGTCTACCTCGAGCACCTGACGGGCGCTCAGTACCTCGACCGGCCCGAGGACGTCGAGCAGTACGCGCGGGTGATGGACCGCATCTCAGTGGACGCGCTCACTCCCGAGGACACGCTGAACGCGCTCAAGCAGTTCGCGATGCTCTCAACACGCCGGTCCCGTTAACCCCGCCAGCCCGAGCAGCGAACTGCCGGTCTCGATCGCCATGGCAGCACTCGTCGAACTCCCCCTGGCAGCGTTGTGCCGGCGAATGGCCTTGAGTGCTGACACCCGGCCCGCCGAGTGACCGGGGTGGCCTCAGCTTGTCAGGAGTCCTAGGGCGTCGGTCCGCCGATCCGGGGCGTCGGTGCGTCGCGCGACGCCCGGTAGGCCCGCGGGGAGAGCCTGGCCGTCGAAGACCGTGCGGGTTGCTGGTTCGCCGCCTAGTACGGCGAGTGCGAGCACGAGGGAGCCTGCGGTCCAGGAGGTCTTTTCCTCGGGCCAGATGGCGTAGTCGGGGTAGACGTAGCCGGTCCAGTAGAGGCCGTCCCGGTCGCGGAGGTGGGCGGCGTCGGTTAGGAGTCGGCGGGCTCGGTGGGTGTGTCCGATGGCCCACAGGGCGATGCAGAGTTCGAAGGTTTCGCCTCCGGTGACCCAGGGCCGGTCGTCGACGCAGCGGGTGCCGAGGCCGGGGACGACGAACTGGTCCCAGCCGGAGTTCAGGCGTGCTTCGGCGGCCGGGCCGCGCAGCGCGGTGCCGAGGACGGGGTAGTACCAGTCCATCGAGTAGCGGTGTTTGGCGGCGAAGACCTCTGATGCCGGTTGGCCGGCGAAGCCGCCTGCGGAGGCGACTGTGTGGCCGAGCCGGAGTGCGGCGTCGGTCCACTGCGCGGCGAGCCGTAGTTCGCCGATGTGCCGGGCGATCGCGATCGCGCAGCGCAGTGCCTGGTAGATCGAGCTGCAGCCGGTCAGCAGCGCCTCGTTGGTGTCAGGGTTCCAGCGGATCGCGCCGTCGGTGCGTTGGAGGGTGAGTACGAACTCGACCGCTTGGCTCACGGTGGGCCACAGTGCGGTCAGGAACGCGTCGTCCCGGGTGATCAGCCAGTGGTGGTAGGCGCCGACGGCCAGGTACGCGGTGAAGTTCGCATCCTTGGTCTTGTCCGAGGGTTCGGCCGCGCCGTCGGGGGTGTCGGTGTAGTTCGCGTACCAGGAACCGTCGGAGTTCTGGCGGTCCGCCAGCCAGCGGTAGGCGTATTCCGCGGCGCCGGTGCGGCCGACGGTGTCCAGCGCCATCGCGGATTCGACGTGGTCCCACGGGTCGGTCTTGTCTCCGTGGAACCACGGGATCGAGCCGTCCGGGCGCTGGATCCCGGCGATCGCGGCCGCCGTGCGCTCGACCTGGGGAAGGTCCAGGATCCCGGCGCGCGCCAGGATCTGCGCGTTCACGGGCGCTTGTTCGCGTAGACGACCAGGCTTTTGCCGAGTATCGGGTTGAGCACCGTCTCGCTGACGCGCGTGGTCTTCGGGCCCTTCATGATGTCCCAGACCAGCAGCTTGTGGTAGCTCTGCACGAGCTTCGAAGCGTCGTTGTCCACCCCGACCGCGCACTTGAGCCACCAGTACGGCGCGTGCAAGGCGTGCGCGTGGTGCGAGGCGTAGGGGGCGAGTTTCACCTCGCGCAGCCGAGCCATGATCTGCGAGCGCTTGTAGATGCGCACGTGCCCGCCCTCGACCTCGTGGTACGCGTCGGACAGCGCCCAGCAGACCCGCTCGGGCAACCAGCGCGGCACGGTCACCGCGAGCTTGCCGCCCGGCTTGAGCACCCGCTCGAGCTCCGCGAACGCGCGTGCGTCGTCCGGCAGGTGCTCGAGCACCTCGGCCGCGACCACCTTGTCGAAGCTCGCGTCCGCAAACGGCAGCCTGTACGCGTCCCCGCGCACGGCGAGCGACGTCGCGCCCGCCGGCACCTCCCCGGCCTCGCGCATCGCCGCGAACATTCCGCCGACCGACTCCATCTCCGACATCGAATAGTCGAGCGCGACGACGTGCGCCCCCTTGCGCAGCAGCGCGAAGGAGTGCCGGCCCGCGCCCGCGCCGAGATCGAGCACCCGTTCCCCGGGGACGATCGGGAAGCGGTCGAAGTCGACGGTCAGCATGCCTTCTCCATCTCCAGCGTTGCGCGGTAGCGCTCGGCGGTGGCGATCGCCGCGGCCCGCCAGGTGAACCGGGTGACGGCGCGCTCCCGGGCCGCCGCGCCCAGCACCGCCCGCAGATCCGGGTCGCCCAACAGCTTCGACAGCGCCGCGGCCAGCGCCTCCGCGTCCCCCGGCGGCACCGCGAGCGTCGTCTCCCCGTGCACGCCCGCGACCTCGGGGATCGCGCCGCCGGTCGTCGAGACCAGCGGCAGGCCGACCGCCATCGCCTCCACGGACGGCAGCGAGAAGCCCTCGTACAGCGAGGGCACGCAGCCGATCTCCGCGGAGCGCAGCGTGTCGACGAGCTCTTCCTCGCTCAGCCCGGACACGAAGCGCACCCGTCCGGTGAGCCCGTACCGCTCGATCGCCCGCTCCACCGCGCCGCCCGGCTTCGGCCTGCCGATCACGGTCAGCTCGGCGTGGTCGTGCTCCGCGCACACCTTGGCGAAGGCCTCGACCAGCACACCGAGGCCCTTGAGCGGGGAGTCGGCGCTGGCGGTGGTGACGATCCGTCCGGGCACCTTGGGCACCGCCGGATCCGGGCTGAACCGGCGCACGTCCGTGCCTATCGGAATCGTGCTGATCCGCTCCGGGAGCACCCCGTAGTGCTCGCTGATCTGCGCCGCGGAACTGGAGGAGACGGTGATGACCTCGGGCAGCCGGCGGGCGACCCGGCCCTGCATCCGGGTGAACCCGTACCAGCGGCGGGTGGTGATCCGCTTGAGGCCGGTCGCCGCCGCGAGGTCGAGCGCGCGGTCCACCTGGATCGGGTGGTGGATGGTGGCGATCGTCGGCAGCCCGAGCCGCGGCAGCCGCAGCAGTCCGTAGCCGAGGCACTGGTTGTCGTGTACGAGGTCGAACTCGGCCCGCCGCCGGGCCAGCAGCCGGGCGGCGCGCAGCGAGAAGGTGTTCGGCTCGGGGAAGCCCGCGGTCCACATCGTGCCGACCTCGAGCAGGTCGATCAGGTCGCGGTACTCGCGCAGCCTCGGGGTGCGGAACGGGTCAGGCTCGCGGTAGAGGTCGAGGCTGGGGACCGGCGTGAAGCGCACGCCCTCGTTCAGCGCGGGATAGGGCTGCCCGGCGAAGACCTCGACGGTGTGGCCCAGCGCGACGAGTTCGCGGGCGAGATTCCTGGTGTAGACGCCCTGGCCGCCGGAGTAGGGATTGCCCCGATAGCAGAGCAGCGCGATCCGCAGCGCTTCGGCGTCGAACGCGGCACCTCGTGTCACGCCCGGCTCCTCGCTACCCGTCGCCCTCCGGCGCGCCACGTGGCGGCCCTGACGCTCGCCGATCCTATCGTTCGCAGATACTACCAGCCGGTAACTAATCAGTCCCGGCGCTCGCCGGCCGGAGCGAGATCACCCATCGGGGTGACGGATCGCGGTGCGGGAGGGGCGAGGGCGCCGCACCCCCGGACGCGCGAACCCCCGCCCCGGACGGATTTCGCCAGGGAACGGGGGACGCGTGCGGGCCCAGGCGTGCGGCCTGGACGTTTCGTGCGCAGTGCCGCGGCGATCGCGCGCGGCCCTCCGCGAGGGGGCGACTCGGGGAGGCGCTAGAGCAGGCCGCCGAGCAGGTCGCCGACGATGTGGACCACGTCGACGATCACGTCGCCGAGCAGACCGCGGTGCGGGCAGGGGGCCTTGTCGTGATCGTCGTCGGCGTGCACGACGGCGGTCACCTTCGACGCCGGTGCGGGCGCGGCCGACGCCGCGGCCGGGCCGGCCGCGACGGCCAGGGCGATGCCGAGCGCGCCGCCGGCGGTGGCCAGTCGGCGCACGAGGGTGCGGGTCATGGAAATCCTCCGAACTTTTTCGGCCGAGGCCGAGACACTGATCGACCGTCACGTTCCAGCCGTCCATGTCCGGAAAACTATGATTAGTCCGTTCGGCAGGCCCACATTAGGCCGTCCGGTAGCCGAGATCGCTCAGTCGGCCCTGTTCGGGCTCATCTTCCTGAGCAGGTCGCGCAACTGGAGCCGCTCCGGGTGCTCGAGTCCGCGCAGCGGCTCGGCGGCGAAGTTCAGATCGGCCCAGACCCGCGCGGACAGTTCGGTTCCCGCGTCGGTCGGCGCGATCAGCTTGACCCGGCGGTCCTGCGCGGCGACGCGCCGCTCCACCAGGCCGCGCTTCTCCAGCCGGTCCACCAGGCCGGTCACGTTCGAGGGCTCGCAGCGCAGCCCGACGGCCAGCCTGCTCATCGGCCGCGGCTCGGTCACCACCAGGGCGAGCAGCCGCGCCTGGGCGCCGGAGAGGCCGTGCACACCGGCGGCGGCGTCGTAGTCCGCGAAGAAGCGCGTGGTCAGCTCCCCGAGGGCGGTGATCACCTCGAGGTCGAGCGGGTCGCGGCGGGTCATGACTCCAGAGTAGCTCAAAGGTTAAGGAACTGAAATATTTGACGGCCCGCGCTTCTGCCCCCTAGGGTTACTTCAGCTGCTGAACCTTTCTGTTGCTGAAGCAACCTACCCGAACGCGAAGGAACGAAGATGACCGCGACCGTGCCCGAGCGCCGCGTGGCGCCGGCCGCCTCCCCGGCCGTGCCCGTGCGGGGCGCGAAGCCTGGCCTCATCCTCACCGCGCTGGTGCTGGCGATGCTGGCCTTCACCGTCGTGCAGACCTCGGTGGTGCCGATCCTGCCGACCCTGGCGTCGGCGTATCACCTGACCACGGCCACGGTCGCCTGGGTGATGACCGCGAACCTGCTGGCCGCCGCCGTGCTCACGCCGCTGCTCGGCCGGATGGGCGACCTCTACGGGCGCAAGTGGGTGCTCGTGCTCTCGGTCGGCGGCCTCGTGCTCGGCTCGGCGCTCGCCTTCTCCGTGCACAGCTGGACGGTGCTGCTGATCGCCCGCGTGCTGCAGGGCCTCGGCGGCGGAATCCTGCCGCTGGCCATCGCCGTCATCCGGGACGAACTGCCGCGGGAGAAGGTCACCGGCGCGGTCTCCCTCGTCTCCGCCTCGCTCGGCGTCGGCTCCGGCCTGGCCATGGTCGCCACCGGCTGGCTGATGCAGCACTGGACCTACCAGACGGTCTTCCTGATGGGCCTGATCCTCGGTGTCGTCGCGCTCGTCGCCGTGCTCGCCGCGATCAAGCACGACCCGGTCGAGGACCGCGACGGCGGCATGGACCCGCTCGGCACCACCCTGCTCGGCGTCTGGCTCAGCGCCCTGCTTCTCGCGCTGTCCGAGGGCGAGACCTGGGGCTGGGGCTCGGCCGCCGTCATAGCCCTGTTCACCGGTGCCGTGCTCGGCCTGCTGCTGTGGGTCTTCGTCGAGCTGCGCACCAAGCACCCGCTGGTCGACGTGCGGGTGCTGGCCAAGCCCGCGGTGGCCGTGCCGAACATCTCCGGGTTCTGCGTCGGCTTCGTCATGTACGCCTCGTTCACCATGCTCGCCGACTTCACCCAGACCCCGAGCCTGGTCGGCTACGGCTTCGGTGCGACGATCCTGCACTCCGGCATCCTGCTGCTGCCCTCGGCGATCGGCTCCTTCCTCGGCGCCCCGATCGGCGCCCGGATGATCCGGACCACCGGACCGAAGCTGCCGATGGCGCTCGGCGGGCTGCTGGCCGGCGCGGCGCTGCTGTTCCTCGGCTTCCAGCACGGCAGCCAGGGCGACGTGTACGCGGCCTCCGGGGTGATGGGCCTCGGTATCGGTCTCGCGTACGCCGCGATGCCGGCCTACATCAACGGCGCGGTACCGCCCGAGCAGGCCGGCATCGCCAACAGCGTCAACGCCGTGCTGCGGACGGTCGGCGGCGCGGTGGGCACCGCGGTCGCCGGAGTGATTCTGAGCTCGAAGACGATCAGCGCCGCGCTGCTCGCGCACACCCCGCTGGCCGGGATGTCGCTGCCGACCGCCGGCGCGTACCAGACCGCGTTCATCGTCTGCGGCGTGCTCGGCCTCGGTGCCGCGGTGGTCCCGTTCCTGCTGCGCGCCAAGCGGAACGCGTAGCGCGACGCGTAAGGCGTTGACGTTCGCCTCGCCCTGCCCCACCATGGAGCCCTTTGGTTCTCAGTAGTTTCGGGTTTCATCGGGAGGGACGAGATGTCTGAGATAGACCCCTGGGCGCTGCCCCAGGGCGGGGCGAACACGGTGGGCGCGGGGATTCCGGGGGTGGCCCCGCAACCGGTGTTCCAGCCGGCGGCGCCGCTGAACAGGACACTGCCGATCGTCGTGATGGCGCTCGGCGTGCTCTATGTGCTGGTCAGCCTGATCGAGGTCTTCGTCGTCAACAACGAGGTCTCGTTCCTCAACTCGGTCGACCTCACCAACGTGACGCAGGATCAGCTCAACCAGGCGCAGAGCGATGACAACGCGATCTCGACGGTGTCGGTGCTCGCGTTGGTCGTCTTCCTGGGCACGCTGGTCGCGATCGGTGTCTGGCAGCGCTCGCTCAACCGCACGCTCGGCTCCGTCGGTGCCCGCCGCGCGGTGTTCAACCGGGCCGGCTACAGGTACTTCCGCGGCACCTGGTTGGTCTCGATCCTGTTGTCGGTCTTCCTGCAGGCGACGACGAACAGCAACAACGTGAACTCCGTGCAGGACGCGATCAACCACGATCACGAGCTGATGCTCTACTACGGCCTGCGGGCTGTCGTCGGCGTCGTGCTCATCTTCTTCGCCTTCCGGCTCAAGAAGATCTCCGAGGAGGGCGTCGCCCGGCTCAGCGGCGGCGGGTACCTCGGCGGCGCGCACCTCTAGAAGCGCTGGAGACGAGGGGGCGGGCGCGGCTCCCTGGGAACCGTGCCCGCCCTTGTCTCGAGTGCTTACCGCTTACAGCTTGTCGGCGATGAACTTGCCGCCGTTGTACGAGCCCCAGCCGGTGACCTTGTCATAGCCGGTGCCCGCGCTGTACCCGCCGTTGCTGCCGCTGGTGACGTCGTGCATCACCGTGGAGTACAGCGAGCCCTCGCCGATCGGGTAGAGGAACGAGTTCACGTAGCCGAACTTGGCGCCGCCGAGGTCGGTGGCCGCTGTGTCGTAGTCGGCGATGAACGCGGCCCAGTTCGGCGCGGCGGCACTGGTGCCCCACACGCTGTACCAGCCGCCCTCGACGTAGACGTGCCACGGGCTCGAGTCGGAACCGGCCGCGGCCACGTCCGGGACGTCGCGGTAGGCGCCGGAGTTCACGGCCGTCTGGTAGGACGGCGTCTTGAACTCGACCGAGATGCCGCCGCCGCTGCCCGACCACGCGGTCTCGCTGGACCACGCTCCGGAGGAGACGGTCACCGTGGTGCCGCCGACGCCGGAGACGTAGGTGTCGGAGGCCGGGTAGTCGACCGACAGGCTGGAGCCGTTGTCGTCGGCACCGGAGTCACCGGAGGCCGCGAACATCGACTGGCCCTGGGCCGCCATCTCCTCGAAGTCGGCGTCGTCGGAGGAGAGGTTGTTCTCCTGGGCCTCCGGCTCGCCCCAGCTGCTGGAGACCGCGGTGGTGTCCGCGCTGGCCAGCGCCGAGTAGAGGGCGACCTCGCCGGCGTCGGAGTTCGGCGCCTCGTACACCTTGATGGTGGCCTTCGGCGCGAGCGCGTAGTCCACCTCGATGTCGAGCTCGTCCTCGTCCTCGCCGGAGGTGTCGGTCGTGCCGCCGTCCACCTTGACCACGCTGGCCGCGGTGACGCCGAGGCTGTAGTTGCTGTTGTACTTCGCCACGTCCGACGCGGTGTACGCGGAGAACTCGGCGAGCGCGATCGTCTTGCCGGAGCCGTTGTAGCTGTCCGTCGAGATGTCCGTGCTCAGGTTGTAGGCCTCACGCGCCGTGGTCGGCGTCAACGTGGTGCCGGCGTGCGCGGTGACCGCGTTGGAGCCCGCGGCCGCCTTGTGCGCCAGCGACACGTGCAGCGCCTCGGTGTTCATCCCCGACACGTTGCCGACCACCGCCGCGATGCCGGCCGGCAGCGACGGCGCGGCGGAGTTCGCGTGGAAGGTCTGGGTAGCGGTCTTGTAGGTGCTGATCGAGACGTTGAACGCCTTCTCGACCTGCGCCGCGGTGCCGGCGACCGCGACCGTCAGGTGGTTGCCGGTCAGTGCGCCGACCGACAGGCCCTCGGACTTGAGGTACGAGGTGACCTGGTCGATCTGAGCCTGCGTCGGGGCGTATTCGGCCACGAACTGCCGGACGGTGAGGTAGTGCTTGTACTGCGCCGACTTGGCGTCGGAGACGGACCTGACGAACGCGTCCAGCTGGGACTTGTTCCGCAGGTTGAGGCTGACCTCGAGGCCGATCTTCTCGTTCGAGGCGACGGCACCGGTGCGGGTGGCGTGGGTGCCGGCGATGTCCGCGGCCGCCGCGTCCGCGAGCACCACGCGGCCGTTGGCGGCCGGGGTGACCGTCGCGTTCGCCGCGGGTACGGCGAGCGCGAAGATCGGGAGCGGGGCGACGAGCATGCCGAGTATTCGAAGGTTTACTTTCACGATCCATTCCTGTGGGTAGGCGGAACAGAAGGGAGCGCCACCGCGGGCTACTGGGCCCCAAGTGGGAGTCAGAGCCCGATGAACGGTGGTTCGCCATGACGTTAGCGCGGTGCGGCCGGTGCGGAAATAGCCGTCTGCGCACCGAAAAATAAGATTTTTCTCATCAAGATGCGCCTGCGGACCGCAGAATCTCCGGGCCGTTAGACTCCGTCGCCATGCCCGAACTCGCCGAGCTCCTCGCCGTCCTGGACGCCGCCTATCCGCCCGCGCACGCGCAGTCCTGGGACGCCGTCGGACTGGTCTGCGGGGACCCCGGAGCGCAGGTGGACAAGGTGTTGTTCGCCGTCGATCCGGTGGACGCGGTGCTCAACGAGGCGCTGGAGTGGGGCGCGCAGCTGCTCGTCACGCACCATCCGCTGCTGCTCAAGGCGGTCAACGGAGTTCCGGCCACGAACTTCAAGGGGCGAAATGTCCACCGTCTTATTCGCGGCGGTTGCGCGTTGCTGACCGCTCACACCAACGCGGACGTCGCCCGCCCGGGCGTGTCGGACGCGCTCGCCGAGGCGCTCGGACTGAGCGTCGGCGACCCGATCCTGCCGCTGCCGGCAGACGCGACCGGACGACTCGGTCTCGGCCGCTACGGCGAGCTGCCCGAGGCCGAACCGCTCTCCGCGTTCACCGCGCGCGTCGCCCGAGCCCTCCCGGCGACCGCCTCCGGGGTGCGCGCCGCGGGCGATCCGGACCGGCCGATCCGCCGCGTGGCGGTGTGCGGGGGAGCGGGCGACGACCGCGAGCTGCTCGCCGCCGTGCGCGCGGCCGGCGTGGACGCGTACGTCACCGCGGACCTGCGCCACCACCCGGCGTCCGAGGCGATGGAGGACGCGCGCTTCGGCGGCGGGCCGGCGCTCGTGGACGTCGCGCACTTCGCGAGCGAGTGGCCTTGGCTTTCCGTGGCCGCGGGGCTGTTGGCAGGCGGTACGGTAGAGACGCGAGTCTCCACGCTCGTCACCGACCCGTGGACCGCGCACAGCCGCTGAGCCCCTGGCAGTACGGCAGGCAGAACGGCAGCACCTGCACCGTGACATTTGAAGAGCGTGAACCGAGCCGAGGAGCACCGCCACGTGAATGCCGAGCCCGCCGACCAGTTGCGCCTGCTCGATCTTCAGACGCTGGACTCCAAGCTGGACCAGCTCGCGCACCGCCGCCGCACGCTGCCGCAGCTCGGCGCGCTGCAGGCGCTGGAGACCAAGCTCGGCCAGCTGCGCGACGTGCACGCCATGTCCGCGGCCGCCGACTCCGACCTCGCCCGCGAGCAGGCCAAGGCCGAGGCGGACGTGGACCAGGTGCGGGCGCGGGCCGAGCGGGACCGCAAGATGCTCGAGTCCGGCTCCGGCAGCGCGAAGGACCTGGAGAACATCCAGCACGAGCTCGAATCACTGGCCAGGCGGCAGGCCGACCTCGAGGACGTGGTGCTCGAGGTGATGGAGAAGGTCGAGTCCTCGGCCGCGCGCACCGCGAAGATGGCCGCCGACCGCAGCGAGGTCGACGGCGACCGGGAGCGTGCCGCGCACGCGCTCGCGCAGGAGCAGGCCGGCGTGGACAAGGATCTCGAGTTCGCGCGCAGCCAGCGCGAGGTCGTCGTCAAGCAGATCCCGGCCCCGCTGCTCGGCCTCTACGACAAGCTGCGCGCCCAGTACGACGGCGTGGCCGTGGCGGCGATAGTCAGGCGGCGCTGCCAGGCCTGCCAGATCGAGCTGGACATCGCCGAGGTCAACGCGGCCAAGTCGGCGTCCCCCGACACGCTCCTGCGGCACGACTCGTGCCGCCGGATCCTGGTGCGTACCGCGGACTCCGGGCTCTGAGTCATAAGGCCCGAGTTCCAAGTTCCGAGTTCTGCTCACTCTGGATCGGTCATGCGAACCCTGATCGTCGAGGCGGACGGCGCCTCCCGCGGCAACCCCGGCGCCGCCTCGTACGGCGCCCTCGTCCGCGACGCGGCCGGCGAAGTGCTCGCCGAGGTCGCCGGGGCGCTCGGCACCGCGAGCAACAACGTCGCCGAGTACCGCGGCCTGATCGCCGGTCTCGAGGCGGCCGCCGCGATCGACCCCGCCGCGCGGGTCGAGGTGCGGATGGATTCGAAGCTGGTGGTCGAGCAGATGTCCGGCCGCTGGCAGGTCAAGCACCCTGACCTCAAGCCGCTCGCCGACCGCGCCCGCGGCGTGCTGCCGCCCGAGCAGGTCGGCTACGCGTGGATCCCGCGCAGCCAGAACAAGCACGCCGACCGGCTCGCCAACCAGGCCCTCGACGCGGCCGCGAAGGGCCAGGTCTGGCAGCCCCGGACCCCGCCGCCGCCCGCCGCCGCCCCGACCGGTGCCTCGACGAGTGCCGCGACCGGCGCCCCGACCGGTGCCTCGACCGGTGCCGCGTCGACCGATACCGCGTCCGCCAAGGTGGCCTGGTCGCCCGATCTCGGCCGTCCCACCCGGCTGCTGCTGCTCCGGCACGGCGTGACGCCGCTGACCGTGCAGAAGCGCTTCGCGGGCATCGGCGATCCCGAGCTCATCGACGCGGGCCGCGAGCAGGCGCGTCGCGCGGCCGAACGGCTGCGGAACGACGAGCGCTACGGCCCGATCGACGTGATCGTCGCCTCCCCGCTGCGCCGCGCGACGGCCACGGCCGAGGCGGTGGCCAAGGCGGTCGGCCTCGACGTGCTGCCGGAGCCGGGCTTCCTCGAACTCGACTTCGGGCGCCTCGAGGGCCTGTCCTTCGCCGAGGCGAACGATCAGTACCCTGCCGAGCTCGCCGCCTTCCTCGGTTCCCCGGACGTGGCCCCGCCCGGCGGCGAGACGGTGACCGCGCTGGCCCGGCGGGTCGGTGAGGCCAGGGACCGGATGCTCGCCCGCTATCCGCGGCAGACCGTGCTCGTGGCCACGCACGTCACCCCGATCAAGGCGCTCGTCTGCCAGGCCCTCGGGGCCCCGCTGACCGCGGTGAACCGGATGGAGCTCAGCCCGGCCTCGCTGACCGTCATCGACTTCTACAACGACGGCCTCGCCAACGTCCGCTGCGTCAACGACGTCTCGCACCTCGGCTGAGCCGGACCCTAGAGCTCGCTCACCACGATGTCGATCGCGGTCGGCGCGTCCGGCTTCGCGCTCTCCGGCCCGCTCTCGACGACGTAGCCCAGTTCCCGGACCACGTCGATGAACTCCTCCGGCTTGCGCGGCTGCTGACCCGTCTCCAGCAGCGCGCGGGCGAGCCTGCCCTTGGTCGCCTTGTTGAAGTGCGAGACGACCGTGCGCTTCACCACTCCGCCGACCTCGCGCTCGTGCAGCACCCGGACGGTCACCGCGTTCGACCCCGGAGCCCACAGCCCCCCGTACGCGCCGGAGCGGAGGTCCACGACCAGTTCGTCGCCGACGTGTCCGGCCAGCGGCTCACGCAGCGCCCTGCGCCAGGCCGTCGACACCGAGCCGACCCGTGGCAGCTTCACGCCGGCCGAGCAGCGGTAGTGCGGGATCCGATCGTCCGGCCGCAGGACGCCCCACAGCCCGGAGAAGATCAGCACGTGATCCAAGATCAGACCACGGTGGCGCAAGGTAGGCAGATCGAGTGCGTCGTACAGCACGCCGGTGTACACGTCCGCCGCCGGCCCCGCCGGAGCCCGCCGGATATCCCGATCGTGTCCCAATTCGGCGGACTGGCCCTCGCTCAGGCCCAGCGCCTCCAGCGCCTTCCCGGCCGGCCCGCGGCACAGCCGGACCAGCGCGTCACGGAGCGCCGCGCGGGTCGGCGCGAGCTCCGGAAGTGCGAGGGAACCGAGATCGGCCGGGTCGACGTCACTCGGGAAAGCCTTGGACTCCGATGGTGGAATGAAGATAAACATCGTGGAACGGTTCCGTCATAGATCGCTGGACTGGCGGCCCCACCTTAGCCGGAAACCGTATGATGCCGCTGGTCCGCCACCGAACTCTGCGCGCCCGACGGTCCGTCAGGGTCCCGGCCACCACGCCCCCGGGGAGAAGAAGGCCCAGATGAAAATGTCGTTGACCAAGCGGCGCGTGATCACGGCGCTGGCCGTTTGGTTCGTGACCCGGGCCGTGCTGTACCTCGTCGCGACCGAGCACTTCATGGGGAAGTACGGCAAGGAGAGCGTCGGCGACGTCAGCATCTACCTCAAGTGGGCGCAGGACTCGCTGTACTACGGTCACATCCCGCACGACACCGAGTGGCAGTACCCGCCGCTGCTGGCGCCGATCCTGGTCTTCCCGGAGTGGCTCTCGCACACCATCGGGATCCACTATCTGACCGGGTTCACGGCGATGACCTTCCTCGCCGACTGCGTGATCACCGCGATGCTGGTGTGGACCGCGACCCGCCGCGACACCTGGTCGGGCCCCTGGTACTGGATCCTCGGCGTGCCGCTGCTCGGCCCGATAGTGTACGGCCGCTACGACGTATTCCCGGCGCTCTGCGTCGTGGTCGCGCTCGCGCTGCTCGGCAAGGGCCTGCCCGTCGTCCTGGCGGACGGCAGCAAGGGCCGGCAGCTGAACCAGCGCCGCTGGGTGGCCGGCATCCTGATCGGCTTCGGCGCCGCGATCAAGATCTGGCCCGGCCTGGCCGTGTTCGGCATGCCGCGCGCCAAGCGCGGCTGGCAGGCGATCGCGACCATCATCGCCTCCGTCGTCGGCTCGATCGCCGTGATGTCGATCTTCTTCAGCGGCACGCTCAGCTTCATCGGGAACCAGGGCAACCGCGGCATCGAGATCGAGTCGATCTGGGGCATCCCCTTCGTGCTCGGCAAGCGGCTGCACCTCGACCACGTGGTCACGACCAAGGTCGTCTACGGCTCGTACCAGGTCGTCGCGGACGGCCACGGCCTTATCTACTACATCGTCTCGCTGATGTACTACGTGGCCCTGGCGTCGATGGTCTGCGGCTTCGGGCTGATGGTCTACTGGTGGTGGCGCAAGAACTGGCGCCCGGCCGTGATGGCCGACGCCACGTTCGTCGCCACCCTGGTCATGATCGTCACCAGCCGGGTGATCAGCCCGCAGTACCTGATCTGGCTGCTCGCCGTCGCCGGCTTCTGCCTGCTCTACAAGGACACGACCCAGCGCCGCAGTTCGCTCCTCGTGCTGATCTGCCTCCCGCTGACCCAGTACGAGTTCCCCTTCGCCTTCCAGGACCTGCTGCACGCCCACCTGGTCGTCACGCTCGTCGTCTGCCTGCGCGACCTGCTGCTCGTGCTCGCGACCTACTTCGGCTTCCACGACCTGTGGGTCTCCACCGTCGACGGACCCTTCCTGCCGCCCCGCCTGCGCGCCCTGATCTCCCGCGGCGGCTCCTCGGCCGACAAGTCCGCCACCGAGCCCGCTGCGGCCTCCGCAGCCGCCTCTGTGGTGGTGCCGGAGCCCACGCGGCACGCCGACTCGGTGGACGTCGAGGCGGACGAGGTCGAGTCCGAGCCCGCGAGCAAGTAGCACCAGGACCGACCGCAAGGCGGCGACCGCAACGCGCAAAGGCGCCCGGCCCTCGATCGAGGGCCGGGCGCCTTTGCGCGTGTGTACGGGGTCCGGCTCGGTCAGCAGCGGCGGGGGAATCCGACTCCCGCCGAGGCCTCCTTGGTGAGCCGCTCCATCGCGGCCTGATCGCGGGCGTCCGCGGCGGGCTGGTCCGCACGGGGGCGGGGCTCGACGGCGGAGCCCGGATCGCGGCCGTCGGCCCGCGCCGCCGGGCGGCCCCGGCGGAGGGCGAAGATGAGCAGCGTCACCAGGCCCACCCAGACGTACGCGCTGCCGATGATCTGCTCCCACCAGCCCCAGCCGAGCTCGAGGTTGTCCTGGTGCGGGAACCACATCTGCGGCTCGGAGAGGAACACGGCGGTGACGGCCACGGCACCGGCGAAGTAGCGCCAGCCCTGGGTCGGCCGCAGCCGCCAGCCCTTGACGAGGGCGCACATGAGCACGGGCGAGGCCCAGACCCAGTGGTGCGACCAGGAGACCGGCGAGACCAGCAGTTCCGTGCACGCGGCCAGCGCGACGAGCGTGACCGGCTTGCCCTGCTTGGCGGTCTTGAACAGGGCCACGATCGCGGCCAGCCCGATGACCGCGCAGCAGGCGAGCCAGACCAGGTTCTCGGTGGTGCCGGTCAGGTGGGCGCGGAACAGGACGCCCGAGATCGACTGGTTGCTGGAGAAGTCGTGCAGGCCTATACGGCTCGTGTCGAAGACCGTGGACGTCCAGTACTGCCGCGAATCGTGCGCGCAGAAGACGAAGCCGAGCGCCGTGGTGACGAAGAAGCCGCCCAGGGCGCTCAGGCAGCCGCGCCAGTCCCGGCGTGCCACGAAGTAGAGCAGGAAGACCAGCGGCGTGAGCTTCAGCGCCGCGGCGACGCCGGTGAGGGCGCCGCGGGGCCAGCCGACCCTGCGGCCGCGGATGGTGAACCAGGTGCTCGGCAGCAGGCAGTCGAAGGCCACCAGCGCCATCAGCACGATGTTGATCTGCCCGTACGCCAGCGTCGTGCGAACCGGCTCGACCAGTACGGCCAGCGGCAGCATCGCCGCGGCGAGCTTCCACGAGCCGCGGCCCGTGGCCAGCTTCGCCGCGCGCAGGAACAGCGCGAGCACGCAGATGAACAGGCTGAGGCTGACCGCCGTCATCACCACGCCGGCCGCGGTGGTCGACAGCATCGCGAGCGGCGCCATCACCACGGCCGAGATCGGCGGGTAGGTGAACGGTTCGAGCATCCCGTTCGTGATCGGCGGCAGCGGGCCGTAGAGCGCCTTGCCGTGCATCCATGCCTGCGCGCCCACGCGGTAGACGTCCAGGTCGAGTCGGTATACGCCGAAGTTCAGCGAACCTTTCTGGTAGGTGAGCAGACTCACCACGAATACCAGCGCGACGAGCGCGACGAGCACGATCTGACGCTGGGTCGGTCGGCGCCGGACGGCCAACATGCTCACCCGCATCCACCCCCTTCGGTGCGCCCCGGCACAGGGCGTGTTCTGATCGTGAAACACCGTTGATGGTAGCCGACCCCGGAGTTGCGCTCCTTACCGGCACCACCCGGGCGCCCGTCGGTACCACACGTGCCCCACCGCGGGCCGTCTACGCCCCGGTTCAGCCTCTCATCAGCCGCTTGGCCGTGGCCTTGCGGGCCGCCGTCGAGCGGGTGGCGAGCCTGAGCAGCGGGATGCTCACACTCGGCGAGGATCCGCCCGTCTGGGTGACGCCGAGGGTGGCCGCGGAGGGGCCGCCGCCGATCCGCACCCGATAGTCGAGCCCGGGCCAGCCGACGACCGCCAGCCCGTCGGCCACGCCCAGCTCGGCGACCTTCGTTCCGTCCTGCTCCAGTGCGGCCACGGAGCGCCCGGTCGGTGCGACCGTCGCCTGCCCTATCTGCGACTCCGCGCTCGCCACCAGCGCCTTCGCGGCGTTCAGCGCGGTGTACGGCACGCCGCTCGAGCCGGGCATGCCGAGCACGACGCCGAGGATGGTCAGCCGGTGCGAGCCGACCGTGATGTGCGCGGAGAACAGCAGGCAGGATCCGGCGGCCGCCGTGGTGCCGGTCTTGATCCCGTCGATGCCGTACGAGCCGAGGTCCCGGTTCACGTTGTAGATCGTGCCGGCCACCGGGATCACCGCGCTGTCCTCGGCGACGATCGTGGTCATCGCCGGGGCGGGCTGCACCGCCTCCGCCAGCTTGAGCAGGTCGGCCATCGTGGAGACGGTGCTGTACGCGAGCCCGGCCGGGTCGGTGTAGTTCGTCCCGGTCAGGCCGAGGGTGCGCGCCTCCTGGTTCATCTCGGTCAGGAACGCGCCGACCGAGCCCCTGTCCCACATGGCGAGGATGTCGGCCATGTTCCCGGCCGAGGCGAGCAGCAGCGCCTCCAGGGCCTGCCGCTCGGTGATCCGCTCCCCGGGGTCCGTCTCGACGGCCGACTCGTCCGCGGCGATCGCCGCGGAGTACGTCTCCGCCATGGCCTTGCTGAGCGTGATCGTCGGGCCCGAGGAGGTCGCGGTCAGCGGATGGTCCCGGAGGATCACGTACGCGGTCATCGTCTTCGCGATGCTCGCGATGGCCCGCCGCGCGGTCATGCTGCCGCTGTGCCCGAGCAGCCCCATCCCCTCGACCTCGATCGCCGCGCTGCCCGAGGACGGCCAGTCCAGGTTCAGCCTGCCCGGGTAGACGAAGCGGCTCGACGCCGTCTGCACGAGCTCCGTCACCGCCGCCGGCTCGCCCCGCGGATCGGCGGCGGTGACCGTGTGGCCGGGCTGATAGCCGCGCCCGCCGACGGCCAGCGACCACGAGGCCGCGCCAAGGGTGCCGAGGATGGCCAGTACGAACCCTGCGATCAGGCTCGGCCGGCTGCCGAAGTCGCCCACGTACCCCTCGTCTTTCTTCGTTTGTCGCCCCGCGTGCCCGCGCCGCCCGGTCGGTACAACGCCGAAACCGGTCTAGTGGTTTCGGCCTGTACGAATCTTCATGTACTTATGAGATCCCATCAGATCCACCTGAAGCGATTGTTGGACCGACGCGCCGATCCGGGCGGCAGCAGGGCGAGCCCGGGGGTCGGGCCGTGCTCGATGAGCCGCAGCAGGGCGGCGGTGTCCACGTATTCGTCGACCGCGTCGGCGAGGCGGTCGTACTGGGCCGTTCGGGCGGCGGCGAACTCCGCACCGGAACGCGGGCGCGGGCCGGCGACCCACTCCAGCAACGCGGTACGGAAGGCGTCTGATTCGAGCGCGCCGTGCCACAGGGTGCCGAGGACGCGCCCGGAGCGGCAGCCGTCCAGGGCGGCCGAGGCGGGGTCGGCGGACTCTGTCATGAAGGGCTCGCCGCCGAACGCCTCGACGAGGCCGTGGTGGATCTCGTACGCCGTGGTGATCGGCGCGCCGAGGGCGTGGCCGGTCGGGCGAGCCAGTGTTTTGCGTTGCGCGAACGTGGTGCGCACCGGCAGCAGGCCGAGGCCCTCGACGTGGCCGGCGCCGCTCTCGACCTCGTCCTCGATGGCGTGGCCGAGCATCTGGTAGCCGCCGCAGACGCCGAGGATCGCGCCGCCCTTGGCGTGCCGGGCGAGGATCGCGTCCGCGATGCCTCGAGCCCTGAGCCACTCCAGGTCGGCGACGGTGGACTTGGTGCCGGGGATCAGCACGAGGTCGGCCTCAGCGATGCCGCGCGGGGACGTGGTGAACGAGACTTCGACCCCTGGTTCGAGGCGCAGCGCGTCCACATCGGTGAAGTTCGACACGCGCGGCAGATGCACGACGGTCACGCTCAGCGGCGCGGCACCCGGCAGCGGCGGTTGCGCGGCGATCGGACCCGCGGCTTCCAGCGTGAGCGAGTCCTCGGCGTCGATCCACAGGTCTCGCAGGTACGGCAGGACGCCGAGCGTCGGTCGTCCGCTGAGCTCGTGGATCATCTTCAGCGCCGGATCGAGGAGTGCCGGATCGCCGCGGAAGCGGTTGATGACGAACGCTGAGATCAGGGCTTGGTCCTCGGGTTCGAGCAGCGCGACGGTCCCGTGGAAGGCCGCGAACACGCCGCCGCGGTCGATGTCCCCGACGACGACGGTCGCGAGCTCGCGGGCGCGGGCCAGGCCGAGGTTCGCGAGGTCGCCCTCGCGCAGGTTGATCTCGGTCGGCGAACCCGCGCCTTCGCAGATCACGACGTCGTACTCGGCACGCAGCGAGTCGTACGCGTCCAGCACGTGCGCGCGCAGCTCGCGCTTCAACTCCTGGTAGGAGAGCGCGTCCGCTTCGGCGTACGGACGGCCCAGCAGCACGACCTGGCTGCTGCGGTCGGAGCCCGGCTTGAGCAGCACCGGGTTCATCCGCGGGTCCGGCGTGACGCCCGCGGCGGCCGCCTGCATCGCCTGCGCACGGCCGATCTCGGCACCCTCACCGGTGACCGGATTCACGCAAACGGCCGAGTTGTTGGACATGTTCTGCGCCTTGAAGGGCGCGACGGAGACGCCCTGCCGCGCGAGCCAGCGGCAGATTCCGGCCGTCACCACGGACTTGCCGGCGTCGGAGGTCGTGCCCGCCACCAGCAGGCTGCCTCGAACGCGCTCAGCCATGCCGCAGACCCCTGCGTCCGAGCACCGCGCCCGCCGCCAGCAGCACGGCCGCGCTGGTGCCGACCGCCTTCGAGAGCCTGTTCGCCCGGGCGATGTCGAAGCCGCGCGGAGCCCGGCCGTTGCCGAGCTGCGGACGCTCCTCCACCCGCGAGCCGTACACGTTCTGCCCGCCGAGCCGCAGCCCGAGCGCGCCGGCAGCCGAGGCCTCGCAGTGCCCGGCGTTCGGGCTCGGGTGGCTGCGCGCGTCGTGCCGCAGCACCTGCCAGGTCTGCTGCCGCAGCCCGCCCACGGTCGGCGCGGCGGCGACCGTGAGCAGCCCGGTCAGCCGTGCGGGCGCGAGGTTCAGCACGTCGTCGAGTCGCGCCGAGGCCCAGCCGAAGTTGCGGTAGCGCTCGTTGCGGTGGCCGACCATCGCGTCCAGCGTGTTCGCCGCGCGGTACGCCAGCAGTCCCGGCGTGCCGGCGACCGCGCCCCAGAACAGCGGCGCGACCACGGCGTCCGACGTGTTCTCGGCCACCGACTCGATGACCGCTCGCGCCAACGCCGCTTCGCCCAGCCCGCGCGCGTCCCGGCCGCACAGCCGCGGCAGCCGCTCCCGCGCCCCCGGCAGGTCCCCGTTCTCGAGCAGCTCCCCGATGGCGTCCGCCTCCCGGCGCAGCGAGCTCGCTCCGATCACCGTCCACGCGGCGGTGGCGGTCGCGGCCAGGGCGAGTCCGCGCCGTCGCCCGATCGCCCGGTCCACCGCGACGCCGAGCGCGGCGGATCCGCCCACGCACACCGCCGTGTAGAGCACGCCTCGGGCGCGCGAGTCCGCGTAGCAGACCTGTTCGAGCTTGCGCGCGGCCCGGCCGAACAGTGCGACGGGATGCCCGCGCTGCGGGTCGGCGAGTATCGAGTCGGCCGCGTAGCCGGCGAGGAGACCGGCCGCTAGGGCTGTGGCGGAGGCCATGGTGGTGGCGGTCTGCTTGCTCACCCGGGGATCGTAGCGACTGGAGGCTGACTTGGATGCCCCCGGCCTGGGGCGCCATGATGTGCGAATGACCGACGCGCCCGACCTGAGGCATCACGGCGATCGCGAGGTCGGCCCCGGGCTGGTCGATCTGGCGGTCAATGTCCGGATTCCGCGGCCGCCGCGGTGGCTGCTGGACCGGATCGCCGCCACGTTGCCGGAGCTCGCGGCGTATCCGGATGCGACGGATGCCACAACGGCGGTCGCGCGGCTGCACGAGCGCCCGCTGGACGAGGTGCTGCTCACGTCGGGAGCGGCGGAGGCGTTCGTACTACTGGCGCGGGCCCTGCGGCCGAGGCGGGCGGTGGTCGTGCATCCGCAGTTCACCGAGCCGGAGGCGGCGCTTCTCGCCGCGGGCCACAAGGTCGAGCGGTTGCTTCTCGCGGCCGAGGACGGATTCCGGCTGGATCCCGCGCTCGTGCCGGAGGACGCCGATCTCGTCGTCGTCGGCAATCCGACCAATCCGACCGGCGTGCTGCACCCGGCCGCGGCCCTGTCCGCGCTGGCCAGGCCGGGCCGAACCCTCGTCGTCGACGAGGCCTTCATGGACGCCGTCCCCGGCCGGCCCGAAACCCTCGCCGCGGCCCGGCTGCCCGGCCTCGTCGTTCTTCGAAGCCTGACGAAGACCTGGGGCCTGGCCGGTCTGCGCATCGGTTACGCGGTGGGCGACGCGGCCGCGCTCGCCCGGCTGCGCGAAGCACAGCCGCTCTGGTCGGTCTCCAGCCCCGCGCTCGCGGCGGCCATCGCGTGCAGCGAGCCGTGCGCGCAGGTCGAGGCGGAGAAGCTGGCAGTTGCGGCGGAGGCGGATCGGCTCTATCTGGAGCGGCGGCTGCTGGAATCGCCGGGTGCCACACTGCCCGCGCGCGAGCACGCCCGTGCGCCCTTCGTGCTCTTACACATCGAGGGTGCCGACAAGCTGCGGCTCAGGCTGCGTGAGCGCGGCTTCGCGGTGCGACGCGCCGACACGTTCCCCGGCCTCGGCCCCGACTGGCTACGCATCGCCGTGCGGGACCGGAGCGTGACCGACGCGCTAGTCGCGGCGCTGCGTGAGCTCGGCGGCTAGCACCGGCTCGGCCGAGGAGGGGGCGGGTGGCTCGGAGTACGGCGGCGTCGGCGGTTGGTCGTCGAAGGCTCCCGGCGGGCCGATCACCGCCGTCAGGATCGTCGAGTTCGGCAGCAGCAGTTCGCCGCGGGCCGTCGCCAAGCGCACGTACGTGAGCGTCATGTCGACGACCTCGCCGGTGTACGGGCCGCCGATCGGTCCCGAGCGGATCGAGATCTCCTGCCCGACCGTCACCGGCCGCACGACCAGCAGGATCAGCCCGGCGAAGACGTTGTTGAGCGACTGCTGCGCCGCGATGCCCAGGATCACACCGGTGATCGAGGCGCCGAGGGCCAACCGCTCGATCGGCACGTTGAGCGCGCCGAGCGTGCCGAAGATCACCAGCAGGTAGCCGGCGACCAGGCAGATCCAGCGCAGGCCCACCTTCCGGTCGTCGCCGACCTTGGAGGGCACGACCTTCAGGATCTCCTTGGTGGCCGAGCGCACCGCGGTCACGCCGGAGGCGAAGAAGACCACCGCGCCCGCGATCGCGCAGATCGTGGCCACCGTGTGGTAGCGCTGGAAGTACGCCACGGGGGCGCTGTTGGAGCCGAGCACTCCGCCGGAAGCCCAGGTCAGTGCGAGACCGAGGCAGGCGACCACGGCCGCGGCCAGCGCACGGCGGAAGTCGGCGCTGATCGCGTGGTTGATCGCGGTCAGGTGCTGCTGCCAGGCTTCGAGCGAGTAGTCCTCGCGCTCCTCTTCTTCGGACGGTTCGGGAGTGGCGGACATGAGAGCATCGTACCGAGGGCTTTGTCGTGACTAAGCGTCGGAATATTGCTGAAGGCGAGCGAGCAGCATGAGCGATCCCCTGGAGGGAGAGGTCGTCGAGCCGGGCCATGGCGGTGGCGAGGGTGCCGGCGAAGGCGGAGGCGGCGGTCGGCCGGGTGGTCATCCGTTGATTCCCGCGGGCCGCTGGCGCAAGATGTGGCTGCTGCCGGTGCTGTTCGGCGCGGCCGGCGTGGTGCTGGGCGTGCTCGTGCTGATCTGGCCGGGCCACACGGTCAAGGCCCTGACCGCCCTGTTCGGCGTCTACCTGCTGCTCACCGGCGGGTACCGCTTCGTGGCCGCGGTCCAGCTCAAGGGCGTGGACCCGGTGGCCCGGGTGGTGGCGCTGGTGCTCGCGGTGCTCTCCGTCGCCTTCGGCGTGGTCTGCCTGGCCCAGCCGTTCAACGCGGCCGCCAGCCTGGCCCTGGTCGTCGGCCTGTTCTGGCTGGTCAGCGGCGCACTCAGCGCCTTCGGGGCACGGCAGCGGGCGCGCAGCACGCCGGGCCGCTCGCCCGGGATGACCGGCGGGTTCTTCGCCATGATCGTCGGCGTGCTGATCATGCTCTTCCCGGGCGCCAGCCTCGTGGTGCTCGCCTGGATCCTCGGCCTGTGGCTGATCTTCTTCGGCGCCACGGCGCTCGCCACCGGACTGGCCGCGCGCAAGCTGCTGGAAAAGGCCAGGGAAGCGGTCGCCCTGTACTGGCCATAGCCCGCGGGTGCCCCTTATGCTCCGGGGCATGTCGAACGATGCCGCGGCAGTCACCGCAGACGCACAGGAACTCGCCCCCGAACTGGCCGAACTGCGCCGCGCGATCCACCGCGAGCCGGAGCTCGGCCTCGAACTTCCGCGCACGCAGGAGAAGGTGCTCGGCGCGCTCGACGGGCTCGGCCTCGAGCTGACACTCGGCAAGGCGCTGAATTCCGTCACCGGAGTGCTGCGCGGCGCCAGGCCGGGCCCGACCGTGCTGCTGCGCGGAGACATGGACGCGCTGCCGCTGCGCGAGACCGCGGTGCACGATGTGCAGGTCTCCCGGTTCGAGGGCGTGATGCACGCGTGCGGCCACGACCTGCACACCAGCATGCTCGTCGGCGCGGCCCGGCTGCTTACGGCGCGCCGGGAGAGCCTGGCCGGGAACGTCGTGTTCATGTTCCAGCCCGGCGAGGAGGGCGAAGACGGCGCGGGCCACATGCTCGCCGAGGGCCTGCTCGACGCCTCCGGAGCCAAGCCGGACGCCGCGTACGCGCTGCACGTGTTCAGCAACCAGGTCCCGCGCGGCGTGTTCACGGCCAAGGCTGGGCCGCTGATGGCCTCCTGCGCCGATCTGCGGGTGACCGTGCGCGGCCGGGGCGGCCACGGTTCCATGCCGTACCGCGCGAACGACCCGATCCCCGCCGCCTGCGAGATGGTGACGGCGATTC
This sequence comes from Actinospica sp., assembly GCF_035552695.1. Taxonomy (NCBI): domain Bacteria; kingdom Bacillati; phylum Actinomycetota; class Actinomycetes; order Catenulisporales; family Actinospicaceae; genus Actinospica; species Actinospica sp. The sequence continues at coordinate 65,979 of NZ_DASZKT010000197.1, read as the reverse complement.
AGACCGCCGTCACGCGCAAGTTCGACATCTTCGACCCGGTCGTGGTGACCGTCGGCTCCTTCCACGGCGGCACGAAGGAGAACATCATCCCGGAGACCGTGCACTTCGACGCGACGGTCCGCACCTTCTCGCAGGCCACTCAGGAGAAGGTGCGTCCGGTGCTGCTCGGCCTGATCGAGGGCATCGCGCACGCGCACGGCCTGGAGGTCGACGCGAGCTTCGCGGGCCTGTACCCGGTGACGGTCAACGACGCGGCGGCCGTCGACACCGTGCAGCGGACGGTCGGCGAACTGTTCGGCGAGGAGCGCTTCGAGCGGCTGCCCAACCCGCTCGCCGGGGCCGAGGACTTCTCCCGGGTGCTGCAGCGGGTGCCCGGCGCGATGGTCTTCCTCGGCGCGGCGATCGACGGCCGGGACGTGGACACGGCCCCGTCGAACCACTCGCCCGAGGCCGCCTTCGACGACGGCGTGCTGCCGGACGGCGCCGCGCTGCTCGCCCGACTCGCGCTCGGCCACGTGGCCTGATGCGCGTTCGGTGATCGCAGGCGTTACACTTTGCGACGCGGCGAGTCGGTCGGGCGACCGCGAGCACGCCGGGTGACCGGCGGGTTCGAGGAAAGTCCGGGCTCCACAGGGCAGGGTGGTTGGTAACGCCAACCCGGGGTGACCCGCGGGACAGTGCCACAGAGAACAGACCGCCGCCCGGGCCCGACAGCCCGCGGCGGTAAGGGTGAAACGGTGCGGTAAGAGCGCACCAGCGCCCACGGTGACGTGGGCGGCTCGGTAAACCCCACCCGGAGCAAGGTCGAGAAGGGCCGGACGAGAGTCCGGCCCGCGCAGACGTCCGAGGGCGGCCCGCCCGAGTCTGCGGGTAGACCGCTGGAGGTGCGCGGCGACGCGCATCGTAGATGGATGGTCGCCACACGTCCCCCGGGACGTGGACAGAACCCGGCTTACAGACCGGCTCGCCGTCAGATGGGGCCGGATCCACCAGGATCCGGCCCCATCCGCGCGGGGTTCACGCGCTCGGCGTGAGGACCGCCAGGTTCACCGCGGAGAGGCGGTCGGCGCCCTCGTCGAGCTCGAAGGTGACGCGCGTGCCGTCGTCGAGGAAGGTGATCTCGGCCGCGACCAGGGCGGACATGTGTACGAACACGTCCTTGCCGCCTTCGTCGGGGACGATGAATCCGTATTTCCTAGCGACGCTGAACCATTTGACGGTGCCTTCGGCCATGAGTTTTCCCTTCGGGACGGCGACGGCCGCCCGGAAATGACGGAATAGAGCGGAGATCAGAAGAATCGACCTGTCCGGGGCCCGCGAGGGCTGCGGCTGCGAGGTCGTCGGGGAGTCCGCCGATCCGGGCGGCTCGGGCCCGGTTGCCGATCGACCGGTGTACTGGCGGTTGGAAATCCGCCGTGCGTTAGTACCGGTGCCACCCACAGTACTCTGCCGGGTAAGGCCCGCGTGGATTCACGCCTGCGCGGTCGCCGACTCGGCGGCGAGGACGTTGCGTGCCACGCCGCGGAATGCCGCGGCGATGCCGGGCCAGGCGAGTTGCGGGGCGAGCTCTGCGCTCCTGGTCTGCATGCTGTGCGCGAGGTCGGGCTCCGTCAGTACCCTGCGCAGCGCCCGGGCGAGTGCTACCGGGTCGCGGTGCGGGACGACCAGGCCGGCGCCGTCGCCCAGCAGGTCGCGTGCGTGCGGGAATGCGGTGGCGACCACCGGGCGGCGGGCGGCGACGGCCTCGGTGAGCACGGCGGAGGTCGCCCGGTCTCGTGCGTCGTAGGGCAGCAGCACTACGTCAGCGCGTCGTACGAGCGTGGCGAGAGCGCCCGCGGTGCGATACGCGGAGTCGAAGGTGACGAGGTCGGTGACGCCGCTCTGTTTGGCGGTGTGCCGCAGCAGGTCGGCGTAGGCGTCTGCCTGACGGGCGCCGATGCGGGGGTCCTGCTGCCCGCAGACCAGGTAGTGCGGGAGGGGATCCACGTCACGCAGGTGGGCGAGCGCGGCCACGGCGTGCTCGATTCCCTTGCCCGGGCCGATCAGACCCCAGGTCAGAATGGTCGGCGGCGTGGGATCGCCGCGGTGGCCGGCCGGGCGCGCGGGCGTCACGCCGGCGGCGCCGCGCGGGATCACACTCACACGGTCAGCGTCGACACGGTACTGGTCGTACAGGATCGCGGCGTCGGTCGCCGAAAGCACGACCACGGCCGCGACGGCGTCGATGATGCGCTCCAGGACCTCACGGCGATGCGGCGCCGCGTCTGCGGGAACGGTGTGCAGGATCGCGATCACGGGTGAGGTCACGGCCTCGATCACGTTGAGCACCTCGTCGCCGTCCGGCCCGCCGTAGACGTCGAAGTCGTGCTGCACGATCGCCACGTCGTACGCGTTGAGGGCGTCGATCGCCTTGACCGCGGTCCACGGGCGCCCGTTGATCAGGAAGACCGTCGGGTCCTCCCGCGGCCGGGGGCGGACCCGGTCCACGACATGGATGATGCCGCAGCGTTCGCCGAGCTCCGGGTCGTGCAGATGCTGGGCGAGCGCGAGGCTGTGGGTGGCCAGCCCGCAGCGGGTGGGCGGGAACGTGCTGAGGAATCCGTACGTGACCATGGGGCCTGCCTCACCGCAAACGGAGTCGCCGCCACCGGCCCGCGGCCGCGTCCGGTGTAGTACCGCCGCAGTGGGCCACGGAACTCGAGTCCGTGGCCCACTGCGGCGTCAATGCTTAACCGGTTCCGCGGGCAAGCCTGTCCAGGAGCCTTCCGGTCTCCTCGGCCACGCGCCGGTAGGAGGCTCGGGCCAGGCGCTCCGCCACGCGTGCTCCTTCGAGGCCGTGGCGATCCGTGATTGGTTCGGCGTGCTCAGTCTGCGTCGTACGCGGGTGCACCGCCGCGCGCTCGGCGCGTTCCCGTGCCGTGCGCCACGCCCGCTGCGCCGATCGTCGACGCAGGATGAGTTGCTCCCGGCTTTCAGCGGCCGGCGGAGCGGCGAGAGAAGTAGTCTGGTCGGTCGGCTTGGAGGTTCCCATGAGGGACCGCCGATCTTCTCGCGTCGGCGAGAATCTTCAGCACCGCGCGGTGCGGCGTGCCCTCAAGGATACCCGGTCTCACCTGTACTTGCGGCCCGCGGGCAGTTCCTCGACGTGCAGTGAGGCCGGGTTTCCGGCCGCCTTGAGTTCGGCGATGCACGCCGCGGCCTTGTCCGGACTCGGATACCGGTACGCGTTGGCCCGCACGTACGTCAACCCGTCGACCCCCCACGATCTGCCCCAATAAGTGTCGGAATCCGACGCGACGATCCAGCTCGTGGTGGTCTGCATGCCCTCACATTAGGCCCGGCCCACCCCAGCCGCAATCCTCGCTGATCAGCTCCGGTGCGCGTCGGATCCGCGGCGGAGCCCCGCGGCACCGGCGACGTCTCAAGATATGAGACCTCCATGTCGCGGTGACGTGTTTGTATGCTGACCGGCATGGTCGAGACTCCCACGCCGCTGGTGAAGAAGCTGGGCATCAAGTCAGGCCAGCGAGTCGCGGTGCTGAACGCGCCGGAGGGGTTCGCCGCCGCGCTCGGGCCGCTGCCGGGGGACGTGGAGTTCTTCGACGTGTTGGACGCCGCGGAGGCATTCGACGTCGTGCTCTGGTTCGGCACCGAACGGGCCGGCCTCGAGCGGATCATCCGGGACGTGCGCGGCGTGCTGGAACAGGACGGCGGGCTCTGGATCGGCTGGCCCAAGCGGGCCTCCGGCATCCAAACCGAGGTGACCGACGACGTCGCGCGAGAACTCGCGCTGCCCACCGGCCTGGTGGACAACAAGATCTGCGCGATCGACGCGTCGTGGTCTGGGATTCGCCTCGTGATACGGCGCGAGCTGCGTAAGCGCTGAGACCCCCGCTACATGTCGCGCCAGAGTGTCTGGCCCTTGACCCACCAGGCGAATCCGAACGCGAACGTGGCGATCGCCTCGCACCAGAACAGCGGATGGACGGCGTCGGTGAAGGACCTGGGGGAGAACGCGGTGAGCACGGCCAGCACCGTGAACAGCAGGATGAGCCAGCCGCAGATCCGGTAGACGAGATTCCGGGTGTTCTTCGCCGGCGTTCGTTGCGTCGGCGGCACATTCGAGCGCGTGAACAGCAGCAGGCTCATCAGGGCCATCGCGACGAAGAAGCAGACCGCGAAGACGTCGTGCAGCACGCCGACGACCCGAGCCAGGCTCGACGCGTTCGGCGGCAGCGTCGGGAAGAAGGCGACGGCTGTCGCGAAGGCTCCGGCGAGTGTGGTGATCACGTCGTCCCAGTGCTCGTAGCGATAGCAGATCAGGAAGACGCCGATGGAGCACAGCGAGCCGACGAAGACGTTGCGCATGTCCGTGTAGTAGTAGCTGCTGACGGACTCGAGGAGTTGCCACTTCCCGGTGCTGATCGAGTAGCCAAGCGGCAGCACGATCGGCAGCAGCGATCCGATGAGTCCGATGGCGCGGCGCAGAAAGAGGTAGGAAACGGCCAGTTCCATCCTGGGCGCCCTTCGCGATTCGGCCTCAAGTTGGTGTGTTCGGGCCGGTCAGAGCGGTGATTCCCGCTGGCGGCGCGCTTAGTCCTCCAGATGCGCGCAGTCGTTGAGCCTGGCCAGCCGCCAGCGCACCGGGAGCGGGTGCCCGCGCTCCGGGTCCCAGGGCGTCGCCGGATCGTCATCGGTGACCCACTCGGTGATCGAGGCGCGGCCGATCTCGACATCGAAGTTGCGGTGCAGCGGCAGCGCGCCGAACGCGATCAGCGACGCCTCGACGGATTCCTTGTGCATCGCGGCGAGCACGGTGCCGCCGGCGTGCCGCGCGGCCAGTCCGGTGAGCGCGCGGCCCACCCGGGCGACGAGTTCGGCCCACGACTCGTTGCCCTCCTCGAAGGGCACGAACACGCCGCCGTCCGGACGCCCCGACTCGTCGCGGTGCTGGAACTCGGCGCGGATCCGCTCCCAGCTCAGGCCGTCCAGCGAGTCGTCCAGGTGGTAACCGCACAGTCCGCAGTCGTGCACCGGGGCGAGCGGCGCGAAGGCCTCGGCGAGCATTCCGGCGGTCTGCGCGGCGCGGTGGATCGTCGAGCTGTAGACGGCGTCCGGCTTGAAACCGCTCGCCGTGAGCCGGTCCCGCAGCCGCACCACCTGCTCCCGGCCGAGTTCGGTCAGGCCGCGGCAGGCGCGCGGCCCGGCGTATACGCCGTCGGACTTGCTGTACGAGTCGCCATGGCGAACCAGGAGCATGCGCGTCGTTGACACGGTCTGATCATGCCACTCCTCCTCTGATGTCATGTCAAAAATCATCCAGGGATTCTCCTCCAGCGGCTTGACAGTGCCCTGAGCCGGTGACAACGTTGTCATCACTCAGTCGCCCTCACTGAGCGCCAGTGCACCTTCCCTGATTCACCCGCTCGGCCGGGTACGCCCACCCCTGCGCCCGGCCAGGAAGGAACCGCGCACCATGGCACAGCAACCGGCACAACGGCGTGCCCTCGCCCTGTTCGCGACGGCCACGCTCGCCCTCGCCGCCGCTTCGGCGATCCCGGCCTCGGCCGCCACCCGCGCCGCGCTCGTCTCGAACCCGGCGTCGCTCGTCAACCCCTTCATCGGCACCACGAACTCGGCCGACGACTTCCCCGGCGCCGACGATCCCTTCGGCATGGTCCAGTGGAGTCCGGACACCCCGAGCCGCCCGGACGGCGGCGGCTACGAGTACAACGACTCCTCCATCACCGGCTTCAGCCTCACCCACCTGTCCGGGCCCGGCTGCTCGGGCGAAGGCGACGTGCCGATCCTGCCGACGGTCGGCTCGGTGAACACCGGCGCGACCGATTCCTTCTCGCACAGCGGCGAAAGCGCGTCCCCCGGCTACTACTCCGTGCAGACGTCGAACGGCGTCACCACGCAGCTGACCGTGACGCCGCGCTCGGGCATGGCCTCGTTCACGTTCCCTTCCACGACTCAGGCCAACCTGATCTTCAAGCTCAACGGCAGTGCGAACACCGACTCCAACACGCAGTTCAACATCGTGAGCAGCACCGAGGTCAGCGGCCAGGTCACCAGCGGCGGCTTCTGCGGCGCGAGCGCCGGCTACACGGTCTACTTCGACGTGGTCTTCAACACGCCGTTCGCGACCAACGGCACCCAAGCGGTCACGGCCGCGGTCAAGGCGCCCGCCGAGGCGAAGAACGTGCATCAGTTGCACGGCACCCTTCCGAAGCCGAAGGCCACATCCAACGCCGTGACCCCGAACGCCTCCGCGAACGACGGTTACGTCACCTTCAACACGACCTCGAACCAGACCGTGCTCGCGAAGGTCGGCGTCTCCTTCGTCTCGGTCGCCAACGCGTCGCAGAACCGTACGACGGAGAACCCGAACTGGGACTTCGCGTCGACCAAGACCGCCGCGAACACCGCGTGGAACAACGTGCTCGGCCGGATCGGGATAGCCGGCGGCACCTCCGCGCAGCAGACCGTCTTCTACACCTCGCTCTACCACGCGTCGCTGCACCCGAACATCGTCAGCGACGTCAACGGCCAGTACCCCGGCTTCAACGGCTCCGTGCATAGCGTCGATTCGGGCCACTCCGCTGAATACGGCAATTACTCCGGCTGGGACATCTACCGCTCCCAGGCGCAACTCGAAGGCCTGATAGATCCGCAGGCCGCCTCCGACACCGCGCAGTCGATGGTCGACGACTATGCGCAGACCGGCCTGTTCCCGAAGTGGTCCGAGGACAACGGCGAGACCTATGTCATGGTCGGCGACCCGGCGGACTCGATCATCGCGGACTACTACGCATTCGGCGCTCACAGCTTCGACACGTCGACCGCGCTCAAGGACATGCTCGCCGAGGCGACTAACGCCAACAACGACCGTCCCGGCCTGACGTATCTCGAACAACTCGGCTATCTGCCGTCGAACGGAAGCTACGGCTGCTGCAACTTCTACGGCCCCGCGGCGACCACCCTCGAATACGACACGGCGGACTTCGCCATATCGGCGCTCGCCGGATCGCTCGGCGACACCTCCGACCAGACCGCGATGGCGAACCGTGCGCAGGACTGGCAGAACGAATACGACCACAACAGCGGATTCATTCAGCCCCGCGATTATTCGGGCACCTGGACCTCCGGATTCAGTGCGTCCTCGCAATCGAACTTCGTCGAGGCGGACTCCTGGATATACACGCCGATGGTCCCGTTCAACGTCCACGGCCTGGCCACGGCGATGGGCGGAAACTCGGCGCTCAACACGTACCTCGGCACCGTGCTCTCCTCGCTCAACGGCGCCAACGGATACGCCGACTTCGGCAACGAGCCGTCGCTGGAGATCCCGTGGGAGTACGACTACACCGGCGAGCCGTACAAGACGCAGAGCGTCGTGCGCCAGATCCAGGATCAGATCTGGACCGACGCGCCCGGCGGGCTCGCGGGTAACGACGACCTCGGCGAGATGAGCGCGTGGTACGTCTGGTCCGCGCTCGGCATGTACCCGGAGACGCCCGGCACCGCGGATCTCGCACTCGGCTCGCCGATGTTCACACAGGAGGTCGTCACTCTGCCGAGCGGAAACACGCTGACGATCAACGGCAACAGCGCCGCGGACAACGCACCGTACGTGCAGTCCGCGACCTGGAACGGCTCCGCATGGAACGACGCGTACGCGCCGAGCGGCGCCATCAGCGGCGGCGGCACGCTCACGTTCACGCTGGGCACGTCGGCGAGCACGAGTTGGGCCAGCGCCACGAATGCCGCACCGCCCTCGTACGCGGGAAATCCCTCGTACACGGACACCGGCATCTCCGCCGACTCTGCATCATCGAGCGCTGACTTCGACGGAGTCGGCTACAGCTACTCGGCCTCCGCGCTCAGCGGCGACGGAATCGCGCCGGGTTCGACGGTGACGGCCAACGGCGTCTCCTTCACCTGGCCGAACGTGGCCTCGGGTCAGCCGGACAACTACCAGGCGAACGGCCAGACCGTCGCCGCCGCCGGATCCGGCGCGATCTCGTTCCTCGGATCGGCGACCAACGGACCGTCTTCGGGCACAGCCGTCGTCACCTACACCGACGGCAGCACCCAGAGCGTGCCGATCTCGCTCAGCGACTGGACCCTGAACGGCGGCGGCGCCTCCGCGCTGGCCGATGACACGACCGTCGCGACGATGAGCTACCGCAACCAGGCCGGAGCGTCCTCCAACAGCGTCTCGACGTACCTGTTCGCGACCAAGCCGATGAACCTTTCAGCCGGGAAGACGGTAGCGAGCGTCACCATGCCGTCGAACGTCGCCGCGGGTGGCCTGCACGTATTCGCGATCGGGTTCACCTCGGCCCAGTCCCCGGCGGTCGGCGCCGTGTATTCGGGCGCCTCGTCCGGGGTACTCAGCGGTCTGTGCCTCGACGACAACGGCGGCGGCACGACCAACGGCACGCACGTGCAGATCTACACCTGCGGCGGGTCCGCGGCGCAGCAGTGGACGGTCGCGTCCAACGGCACGATCCAGGCCGAGGGCGGGTGCATGGACGTGAGCAACAGCGGCACGAGCAACGGCACCGTGGTCCAGTGGTGGACCTGCAACAACACCGGTGCGCAACAATGGCAGGTGGGAGCGAACAACTCCCTGGTGAATCCGCAGTCGGGAAAGTGCCTGGACGATCCCAATTCGACGACCACGTCCGGAACGCAGTTGCAGATCTACACCTGCAACAGCACGGGCGCGCAGAGTTGGACGTTGCCCTGAACAATCCGTCCGCGCGTTCTCTCATGCCTCTCGAACGCGCATGACTTATGGTGACTCGCAACAGCGGGCAGCGCCCCGCGTGAACCCCTTTTTGGAGGGCCAGGAGTGAGCCGTTCGACCACCCAGACCATGCGCTCGGGTCGCGCCACGATGAACGACGTCGCGGCCCGGGCGGGCGTGAGCCTCAAAACGGTCTCCCGGGTGGTCAACGGCGAGCCCGGCGTGCTGCCGGCCACCGCCGAGCGGGTTTCCCAGGCGATCGCCGACCTGGGCTTCCGCCGCAACGACTCGGCGCGGCAGTTGCGCACCGGCCGCGCGGCGGGCATCGGGTTGATCCTGGAGGACGTTGCCGACCCCTTCTACTCGGTGCTCACCCGCGCGGTGGAGCAGGTGGTGCGGGACAACGACTGCCTGCTGCTGACCGGCTCCTGCGACGACGACCCGGACCGCGAGCAGGAGCTGGCCACGGCCCTGTTCGAGCGGCGCGTGGACGGCCTGGTGATGGTCCCGGCGGCGACCGACCACTCGTACCTGGCGCACGAGATCAAGGCCGGGATCCCGGTCGTCTTCGTGGACCGTCCGCCGATCAACCTCGCGGCGGACGTGGTGCTCGCGGACAACGTGGGCGGCGTGCGCGACGGCGTGCGCCACCTGATCGACGGCGGGCACCGCCGGATCGCCTACCTCGGCGACGATCCGGCGATCTTCACCGCACGCGAGCGGCTGACCGGCTACCGCAGCGCGCTGGCGGCGGCCGGGCTCCCGCTGGACGAGGGCCTCGTGGTGATGGGCAAGGCCGAGCCGGTCGCCGTGCGCGCGGCCCTGGACCGGCTGCTGTCCCGGCCGGACGCCGCCACCGCGCTGTTCTGCGGAAACAACCGGCTGACCACCGCCGTGCTGCGCGAACTGTCCGGGCGGGTGGACCGGCCCGCGCTGGTCGGCTTCGACGACCTCGAACTCGCCGACCTGATCTCGCCCGGGCTCACCGTCGTCGCCCAGGATCCCGCCGGTCTCGGCCGGATGGCGGCGACGCTGCTGTTCGACCGGATGGCCGGGCTCTCCGACGCGCCGCGCCGCGTCGTGCTGCCCACGGTCCTGATCCCGCGCGGCTCCGGCGAACTGCCGCCGCGCGGCTGACCGATCATCTGCCGGCGGCCGCGATTGCGTTCGGCACGAGCGCCGTTCATGGCCTAGTGTGCGTATCCGTGATTGCGCGCAGAGCGGACGGCTACGAGATATCCGACGACAACGACCGCCTCGAAATCGAGCTCATCCACGACTGGCTCTCCACCGACGCCTTCTGGGCGCTCGGCCGCAGCCTGGAGACGGTGCGACGCTCGATCGCCGGGTCGGTCAACTTCGGGGTGTACGACGAGTCCGGCAAGCAGGTCGCCTTCGCGCGCGTCGTCACCGACCTGGCCACCTTCGCGTGGCTCTGCGACGTGTATGTGGACCGCGTGCACCGCGGGCTCGGCATCGGCACCTGGCTGACCGCGACGATCCGCGATCACCTCGCGCCGTTCCAGCTCAAGCGCGTGCTGCTGTCCACGAAGGACGCGCACGAGGTCTACGCCCGCGCCGGGTTCGTGAAGTTCCCGGATCCGGAGCGACTGATGTACATGACCTTCACTTCCTAGGAATGGAAAGACCACGGGGATGGACACTTACAAGTCGCCGATGAACCGCGTCGAGCCGCCGCTGATCGCCACCGAGCGCGAGGCCCTGGCCGGCTGGCTCGACTACCACCGCGCCGAGTTGCTCTCGAAGCTCGACGGACTCACGGACGAGCAGGCCGACCGCCGTGTCGTGCCCTCGCTCAACACCCTGCACGGCCTCGTCCGGCACCTGACCAAGGTCGAGTACGTGTGGTTCATGCTCATCATCGAAGGCAGCGACGAACCCGCGCCCTTCGGCTGGCCCGAGCGCGTGGACGGCGACTTCCTGCTCGATGACGGCGAATCCGTGGAGGCCGACGCCGCCCGCTTCGTCGCCGCCTGCGAGCGCAGCCGCGAGATCTTCGCGCGCGTCGACCTGGACGACGTGCGCACCCATCGCCGCATCGGCGAGCTCGACGTGCGCTGGATCATGATCCACATGCTCGAGGAGTACGCGCAGCACAACGGCCACGCCGACATCCTGCGCGAGCTGATCGACGGCACGACGCAGAGCTGAGCCGCGGAGCCGGGGCTCTCGGGCTGAGCCCGCCGAGCCGAGTCTTAGGCCGAAAGACCTAGGGCGGTTCGGCCGTGCGCCCGAGGTGCGCCGGTTCCGCGCTGCCTAGGGTCCTGAGTCATAAGGATTCCGACTCGGCAGGAGGCTCCGATGAGGGCGATCGTGGTGCGTGAGTTCGGCGGCCCGGAAGTGCTGCGGATCGAGGAGGTGCCGGACCCGGCGCCGGGCGCGGGCGAACTGCTCGTGCGGGTGGCGGCGGCCGGGATCCAGTTCATCGAGACGCAGACGAGAACGGGCACGCTGCAGGGCGTCTCGCCGGTAGCGCCGAAGTCGCTGCCGTGGACCCCGGGCCGCGAGGTGGCCGGCGAGGTCCTCGCGGTGGGCGGCGGCGTGTCCGCCGACTGGATCGGCCGCCGCGTGTCCGGCGTGACGGTTCCCACCGCGGACGGACCGGGCGGCGGCTACGCGGAGCTCGCCGTGGTCCAGGCCGAGGGTTCGCATCAGCTCCCGGACACGCTCGACTACGCCGACGCGGTCTCGCTGCTCGGCACCGGCCGTACCGCGCTGGGACTGGTTGAGCAGGCCGAGGTCGGCAAGGGAGACACCGTACTCGTCGAGGGCGCGACGGGAGCGGTCGGCGTGCTCAGCATGCAGCTCGCCCGGGCGGCCGGTGCCGAGCGGGTCATCGCGCTCGTGCGCGGAACGGAAAAGGCGCAGCTCGCCAAGGACTTCGGAGCGGACATCGCGGTGGATACGTCGGCCGACGACTGGCCCGAGCAGGTTCGCGCCGCCGCGCCCGACGGCGTGACGGTCGTCTTCGACGGGGTCGGTGGCGAGTTCGGCGCGACGACGTTCGAGCTCGTCACACGCGGCGGCCGGTTCGTGATCTTCGGCTTCTCCAGCGGCACGATGACGAAGGTCGATCCGGAACACGCGGCCGAGCGCGGCGTCAGTGTCCTGTCGTACTTCGGCCCGCCGACCGGCCCGCGCGGCCCCGAAGTGCTGCTGCGCCAGTCGCGCGACGTGCTCGCCGCCGTCGCCGAGGGCAGGCTGCGCACGCTGGTCGGCACGCGCTTCCCGCTCGACCAGGCGGCCCAGGCCCACGCGGCGATCGCGGCCCGCCGCACGACCGGAAAGACCGTGCTCGAGCCGTAAGAACGCCTGCGGATCGACACCGCCGAGTAGACCGCCCGAAAATGCGGTGATCTTCGGGCCGCGTCCCGGATAGCATCGAGCGACGCGGCCCCGCGTCGGGCGGGCCGCTCGACGCGGTGGAGGTCGTGGTCGCGATGCCTGAGGTGCTCGGAGCGAAGGATCTGGTGGACGCGGCGGTGGCGCAGGCCATGGTGCGCGTGCTGCCGCGCGAGCTCGCTGCCGGGGATCCTCTGGTCCGCCGCTCGGACCGGGCCGACTACCAGTCCAACGCCGCGCTCGGCCTCGCGAAGAAGGCGGGCATCGCGCCCCGGGAGCTGGCGCAGGCGCTGCTGGATTCGCTCACCGGTGACCTGGCCGCGGAGCTCTCCGGCCCCGGATTCCTCAACATCACGCTGACCGACGCGGCGCTGTGGCACATCGTCGCGGCGCGGCTCGCCGATGAGCAGCGGATGGGAGTCGGCGCACCGGCGCACGGCACACGGACGCTTGTGGACTATTCGGGCCCGAACATCGCGAAGCAACTGCACGTCGGGCACATCCGGAGCACCGTCATCGGCGACGCGCTCGTACGTGTCCTGACGTACCTCGGCGCGGACGTGGTCAAGGTGAACCACCTCGGCGACTGGGGGACGGCGTTCGGCAAGCCCATCCAGTACATCGACGAGCACACCGACTTGTCGCTCGACTCCATCGACCTCGACGCGCTCGACGACGTGTACAAGGCCGCGCAGCAGCAGTTCGTCGCAGACCCCGAATTCGCGGTGCGGGCTCGGGCACGGGTCGTCGCACTGCAAAGCGGCGACGAGGCGACGCTGGCGGCGTGGCACAAGCTCGTCGAAGTCTCGATGGACGCATTCCAGGCGCTCTACCAGCGGCTCGGCATCCTGCTGACCCCAGAGGACGCGGTGGCCGAGTCCTTCTACAACCCCTGGCTCGGCGATGTCGTGTCCGCGCTCGATGCCAAGGGCCTGCTGACCGAGTCGGAGGGCGCGCAGTGCGTGTTCCTCGACGGCTTCGCGGATTCGGAAGGTCGGCCGCTGCCGCTGATCGTGCGCAAATCAGACGGCGGATACGGGTACGCCGCCACCGACCTCGCCGCGGTCCGCTACCGGGTCGAGGAGGTCAAGGCGAAGCGCATGCTGTACGTCATCGACGCGCGGCAGGCGCTCCACCTGCGGATGGTCTTCGAAACCGCTCGGCAGGCGGGCTGGCTGCCGGACGACGTCGAGGCCGTACACATCCCGTTCGGCACGATCCTCGGCACCGACGGCAGGCCGTTCAGGTCCCGGTCCGGGGACACGCCGCGGCTCAAGGAGCTGCTGGACGCCGCGATCGCCGGGGCCCGTGCCGTCGTCGCCGAGAAGAGCGCCGAACTGCCGCCGGAGGAGTTCGAGAACGTGGTTCAGGCCGCCGGGATCGGCGCGGTCAAGTATGCCGACCTGTCGAACGCACGGATCAAGGACTATGTCTTCGACCCCGACCGGATGGTCTCGCTGACCGGGAACACGAGCGTCTACCTCCAGTACGCGCATGCGCGGACATGTTCGGTGCTGCGCAAGGCCGACGCACTTCTCGACACCGCCGCAGACGTCGACCCCGCAGTCCCAATCCACCGGGCCGAACGGTCTCTGATCCTCACGCTCGACGAGTTCGGCGCGGTACTCGCCGAGGTCGGGACGACGCTGGAGCCGCATCGCCTCTGCACGTACCTGTACGAGCTGGCCAAGGCCTTCAGCGACTTCTGGCAGAACTGCCCCGTCCTCAAGGCGGACGGCGCCGCGCAGCGCGGAAACCGTGTCGCGCTCGTCCGGCTGACGCAGCGCACACTCGCCCAGGGCCTCGACCTTCTCGGCATCTCGGCGCCGCAGCGGCTGTGACCCGAGAGGGCTATGATCGCTCGCGTGATCGCGGGACGAGACCTGGGCCTGACCGGACTGCCCAACGCGCGTGACCTCGGCGGCTACCCCGCGGCCGACGGTCACGCCGTGCGCGCGGGCCTGCTGCTGCGCTCCGAGGCGCTGACCAACGCGACCCCGGAGGACGTGGCCGCGCTCGCGCGGATGGGCGTCGGCACGGTAGTCGACCTGCGCGGCGACAGCGAGATCGAGATGTTCGGCGAGGGCCCGTGGACCGGCCGCCGCGTCCACGTGCCCACCGCCGATCTCACCCAGGCCGTGTTCTCGCGGATGGTGAACGCCGGTCCGGACGGCGAGCCGCTCGCCGAGGACGACGTCTACAAGGTCATGATCGAGATGTACCGCCAGTTCGTCACCGACGACTCCTGCCGCGCCGCGTACGGCTCAGCCCTCGCCCTGATCACCGAGCAGGCCTCGCAGAGTACGCCGATCCTGTTCCACTGCACGGCTGGAAAGGACCGCACCGGCTGGCTGACCGCGATCGTCCTGACGGCGCTCGGCGTCGACCGAGAGACCGTGTACGAGGACTACCTGCTCACGAACCAGCGCGCCGCGGAGGGCCGCGGCGCCGCGGCGCGGGCCAAGCTCCTCGCCCTGCTGCGCCAGATGGTAGGCGAGCGCCAGCCGATCGCACCCCTGCTCGACGTCCGCCGCGAATACCTCCAGGCCGCCTTCGACGAGGCCGAGGCAAAGCACGGCTCCATCGACGCCTACCTACACGAGGCCCTCGCCGCCGACGTAGACCGCCTCCGCGCCGCGCTTCTCGCCTAGGCTTTCAGCTCCTGGGAATCAGCGCAGGGCCAGAATCAGCCCGCTGCGACGTTCGGTGAAGGTCACGGCCGCGCTGCGTCGTTTGCCCTCGCCGTCCACGACGGTCACCGTGCAGCGGCCGACGCGCGAGCTCACCACGCACACCCGGGCCACGCCGTAGTGGTTGGTCACCGCGTCCGTTGCGAGCAGCACCGCGCCGTTGTCCGCGCTGAAGGCGATCGGCAGGCCGGCACACGGGGTGTCATCGGCCTCGCTCACCCGCACCAGCATGCTGTTCTCGCTGAACCCGTTGGCCGGCGCGTTGTCCTCCATCACGGAGATCGAGTACTTGGGCTCCGGGGTGGTCTCCGGCACGACTACTCCTCCCGCGTCGCTGCGTCGCGTCGTGCTCACGTCGCACCAGGTTTCCACGAGATACGCGTTCCGGCTACCCCTTGTGCTGACAAAGGCATCCACCGATCGGTGGATGCCGGAATCCACCGCGCCGCCCCCGGATCCGCCCTGCCGGTCGATTCGGCGGACCCCGCTCCGGCGGCATCGTGGTGGCATGCCAGTTATCGAGGTCACCAACCTGCACAAGGAGTACGGCCGGGTCACGGCCGTGGACGACGTCAGCTTCGCCGTCGAGCCGGGGGAGATCTTCGGGATCCTCGGTCCGAACGGCGCCGGGAAGACCACCACCGTCGAGTGCATCTCGGGCCTGCGCGCGCCGGACGGCGGCAGCGTACGCGTGCTCGGGCTCAACCCCGTCGCCGACCGGGACGAGCTGCACCAGACCGTCGGCGTGCAACTGCAGGAGGCCGGGCTGCCGGACAAGCTCAAGGTCCACGAGGTCATGCGGCTCTACGCGTCCTTCTACCGCGACCCGGCCGACGTGGACGGGCTGCTGCGCCGCCTCGGCCTGGCCGGAAAGGCCGACGCCCGCTACAAGAAGCTCTCCGGCGGCCAGAAGCAGCGCCTGGCCATCGCGCTCGCCCTGATCGGCAACCCGCGCGTCGTCATCCTCGACGAGCTCACCACCGGCCTCGACCCGCACGCCCGGCGCGAGACCTGGGGCCTGGTCGAGCAGGTGCGCGCCGCGGGCGTCACCGTGCTGCTCGTCACGCACTTCATGGAGGAGGCCGAGCGGTTGTGCGACCGGCTCGCCCTCATCGACCGCGGCCGCGTCGTGGCCGTGGACACCCCCGCGGGCCTGGCCGAACGCACCGGCGCCGGCCAGCGGATGCGCTTTCGTCCGTCCGTACCGATCGAGGACGCCGAGCTGCTCGCGCTGCCCGAGGTCGACTCCGTCACCCGGCACGGCGCGCAGTTCGAGCTGTCCGGCAACGCGCAGCTCACCCAGGCCGTGACCGCGTTGCTGGCTCGCCGCCAGATCGTCGCCGAGGGCCTGCGTGTCGAGCAGGCCAGCCTCGACGACGCCTTCATCACCCTCACCGCTGCAAAGGAGAATTAGAAGTGACCGCCATGACCGTGAACGCCGCGGCTCCCGCGCACGCGCGCCGCAGGCTCACCGCGCAGGGTTTCCGGGCCCTGGTCGGCATGCACCTGAAGCTGATGCGCCGCGAGCCCGGCGTGTTCGTGATGATCGTCCTGCCGGTGGTGCTGCTGATCATCTTCGGCGTCATCCCCGGCACCAAGACGCCGGAGGCCGACCTCGGCGGACGCAGCGTGCTGGACGTCTACCTGCCGACCGTCGCCGCGATGGTCCCGCTGATGGTCGCCTGCACCGGCCTGCCGAGCGCGATGGCGTCCTTCCGTGAACGCAATACCCTGCGACGCTTCTCGGTCAGCCCGGTGCCGCCCGGCGGGATGCTCGCCGCGCTGGTCGCCGTGCTCTCGGTCTTCGCCGCGCTCGGTGTGCTGCTGATCCTGCTGCTCGGCACGCTCGTGTTCGGCGCGAAGACCCCCTCGAACATCGGCGCCGTGGTCAGCTCGTTCGTGCTCGGCTTCACCGCGGTCATCGCGATCGGCATGATCCCGGCCGCGATCGCCACGTCGAACAGCATGGCCAACGGCATGGGCATCCCGTTCATGATCCTCAACTTCTTCTTCGCCGGCCTCTACGTCCCGATCGCGCAGATGCCGCACGTCATGCAGACCATCGGCGAGTACGTGCCCTTCGGCGCCGTGATGGACGCCTGGTCCGGCACCGGAGCGTTGTGGCAACACCTTGCGGTACTGGCCGGATACACTGTGCTCGGGGGCGTGGCCTCCGCCAAGCTGTTCCGCTGGGAGTGAGACCGCAGTGCCGCCGAAGACCCCGATAGAGAGGCGCGAGCGCCAGCTCGACCTGGCGTTCGCGGTCGTGCCCTACGTGGCGCTCGCCGTTTCGCTGGCCCTCGCGCTGGCCACCGAGCAGCCGCTCACCGAACGGTACGCGGCCTGGACGGTGGGGCTGTCCGCGGTGGCGGCCGTGTGGCTGACGACCGTGCGGGTGCCGCACTGCGAGCAGCACGAGCATGTGGCCAGGTCGGTCGTCTTCTACGTCGGTCATCTGGCGCTGATCGGCGCGCTGATCGTCATCAACCCCTTCTTCGCGGTCTTCGGCTTCACCGGCTACCTGTTCGTGCGGTACCTGCCTGGCAACGGCTCGCGGGTGGCCGGCATGGTGGTCAACGCCGCGCTGATGGCGCTGTCCGAGATCGGCGGCGCCAACCAGCTGCAGGGCAGGGGCTGGATTCCGTACATCGGCCTGTTCACGGTCAACGTCTTCATCGTCGGCGCGATGACCAAGGGCGCGATGGACGAGGACCGGCGCGCCGAACAGCGCACGCGCACCATCGACCAGCTCTCCGAGGCCAACCGGCAGCTCGAGCAGATCATGGAGGAGAACGCGGGGCTGCACGCCCAGCTCGTCGCCCAGGCCCGCGAAGCAGGGGTCTTCGACGAGCGGCAGCGGATGGCGGGGGAGATCCACGACACCCTGGCGCAGGGCCTGACCGGGATCCTCGCGCAGCTCGAGGCGGTCGAGCTGGCCGACGGCGACGAGCCGCGCCGACGCCGGCACTTCGGTCTGGCCAAGGAGCTCGCGCGGGACAGCCTGGCCGAGGCGCGTCGCTCGGTGCAGGCGCTGCGCCCGCAGAAGCTGGAGGACGCGCGGCTGCCTGACGCGGTCCGCACGCTCGCCGACGAATGGAAGCAGACCTCTGGCATCCCCGTCCGCGTCGAGGTGGACGGGGAGGCGACGCCCTTGCAGCCCGCGCTCGAGGTCGTGCTCTTCCGGGCCGCGCAGGAGGCCCTCGCCAACATCGCCAAGCACGCCCAGGCCAGCCGCGCCGGGATGACGCTGACCTACATGCACGACCAGGTCTCGCTCGATGTGCTCGACGACGGCAAGGGCTTCGACGCGCGGCAGGTCAACGGCGACGGATACGGTCTCGCCGCGATGCGCCAGCGGCTGCGGCAGGTCGGCGGCGGCCTGGAGATCGAGAGCACGCCGGGCGACGGGACGACCGTGAGCGCGAGCGTTCCGGCGCTGCGCGGCAATGAGAGGCCGAGCGAACCGTGACCGAGCAGCGAATCAGACTGCTGATCGTCGATGACCATCCGATCGTGCGGGACGGCCTGCGCGCCGTCTTCGAGGACGACGCCGCCTTCGAGGTCGCGGGCGAGGCCGGCGACGGCATCGAAGCCGTGGACCGGGCCGTCGCGCTCGGCGTGGACGTGGTGCTGATGGACCTCCGGATGCCGCGGATGGGCGGCGTCGAGGCGATCCGGCGGCTCCGCGAGAAGGCGCCCGACATCAGGGTTCTGGTGCTCACGACGTTCGACAGCGACTCCGACGTGCTGCCCGCCGTCGAGGCCGGCGCCACGGGATATCTGCTCAAGGACGCCCCGCGGGACGAGTTGCTGCGCGCGGTCCACGCGGCGAATCTCGGCCAGGCCGTCCTCGCGCCGTCGGTCGCGCAGAAGCTGCTCGGCCGCGTACGCACCCCGGTGGCGCCCGCCGAGCAGCTGACCGACCGCGAACTCAAGGTACTCACGCTGGTGGCCTCCGGCACGACCAACCGCGAGGCCGCCAAACAACTGTTCATCAGCGAGGCGACGGTCAAGACTCATCTGCTGCACGCATACGCCAAGCTCGGGGTGCGCGACCGGGCCGCGGCCGTCGCGGAAGCCTACAAGCGCGGCCTGCTCGGTTGATCTCCCGGGCGCTCGCGCTCGGCTAAGCTCGAAGCGCGGTGCTGCCCCCACGAACCGAAACGTAACCTGGAGCGAACCATGGTAGACGTGCTGATCAGCGCGAGGGAGCTGCACGACCGGCTCGCCCGGGAAGCCGACCGTCCGCTGGTGCTGGACGTGCGCTGGATGCTCGGCGATCCGCTCGGCCACCAGCACTACGTGGAGCGGCGCATCCCGGGCTCCGTGTACGTGGATATGAACACGGACCTCGCCGCGCCGTCGTCCCCGCTCGAGGGACGCCACCCGCTGCCGACGCCCGAACACTTTCAGACCGCGGCGCGCGGTTGGGGCCTGCGCGACGGCCAGAACGTCGTGGTGCTCGATGACAACGGTGGCATGTCCGCGGCGCGCGCCTGGTGGCTGCTGCGCTGGGCCGGGCACGAGAACGTGCGCCTGCTGGACGGCGGTCTCAAGGGGTGGGTCGACGCCGGTTACGAGCTCGACGGGCTGGACACCCCGGTCCCGGTTCGGGAGCCGGGTGACGTGCAGCTGGGCTCGGGCCACATGCCGACGCTCGACATGGACCAGGCCGCGGAGTTCTCGAAGCGCGGCGTACTGCTGGACGCGCGCGCCGGCGAGCGCTATCGCGGCGAGCAGGAGCCGATCGACCCGCGCGCGGGCCACATCCCGGGAGCGTTCAGCGCGCCGACGGCGGAGAACCTGCAGGAGAACGGCAGGTTCAAGGACCCGCACGAGCTGCGCTGCCGCTTCGAGGCGCTGGGCGTGGTCGCGGGCAAGCCGGACGCGGTCGCGGCGTACTGCGGCTCGGGCGTGACCGCGGCGCACGAGGTCGTGGCGCTGGCCGTGGCGGGGATACACGCCGCGCTGTACCCGGGTTCCTGGTCGCAGTGGTCGAACGACCCGGAGCGTCCCGCCGCCACGGGCCCCGAGGCTTAGGACGGCGATGCGCGTCGGCATCCTCGGCCCCCTCGAAGTCCACGTTCGCGCTGCCGCGCAACCCGGGCCGGCCGACTCGGCGGACGGAACGATCGAGGTTCCCGGCCGCCGTCTTCGAGCCCTGCTGATCCGTCTCGCGCTCGATCCCGGCCGCGTCGTGTCGGCCGAGCGGCTGATCGACGACCTCTGGCAGGACGAGCCCCCCGCGGCGGCCCACAACGCGCTGCAGGCCCTGGTTTCGCGGCTGCGCGCAGTCGTCGGGCGATCGACCATCGAGCAGGGTGGCGGCGGCTACCGGCTGAACGCGCGGCCGGAGGACGTGGACGTCGTCCAGTTCGAGCGGCACGTCCGCTCCGGCCGTGCGCGTCTCGATGCCGGAGACGCGTCGAGCGCTGCCAACGAGTTTCGGGCGGCTCTGGCCCTTTGGCGTGGCAGCGCACTGTCCGACGTGGAGGGCATGCCGTTCGCCGAGCCGGAAGCGGCGGCCCTGGAGGAGCAGCGTGTCGCGGCGGTGGAAGACCTCGTGGACGCCGTCCTCGCGCAGCCCGGTCCCGCAAGCGACCTGCTGCCCGAACTCGAGCAGCTACGTGTCGCCTTCCCGCTGCGCGAGCGTCTGCACGCGCGGTATATGAAGGTGCTGTACGCACTCGGCAGGCAGGCGGAAGCGCTCGCGGCATACGAGCAGCTGCGGTCGACACTGGCCGACCGGCTCGGCGTCGACCCGTCACCAGAGCTCGCCAAGCTGCACCTCGCGATGCTTCGCCAGGAGCCGCCCACCGCACCCGCCGCAGCACGTCCCGCGCCGGCGGTTGAATCCTTCCCTCGGCTCGGCAACCTGCCGGCCCAGCTGACCAGCTTCATCGGCCGTGAACCCGAGCTCGAACTCGTCAGCGACCTGCTGCGCAACGCCCGCCTCGTCACCCTGACCGGCCCCGGCGGCGCGGGCAAGACCAGGCTCGCCCAGGAATGCGGCGCCCGCCTCGGCGAACTCGCGCCCGACGGCGTCTGGTTCGCGCCGCTGGCTGCCGTCGCGGACGGAACCAACGTGCCGCAAGCCGTGCTCGCCGCCCTCGGCGGCGAGAACACGCTGTCCTTCGCCGAGATCGCGCTCGACGGTGTCGACGCGCTGACCCCGCGCGAGCGCCTGCACGCTCTTATCGCGGACCGCAAGATGGTCCTCATCCTCGACAACTGCGAGCACGTGCTCGACGCCGTGGCAGAACTCGTCGATAAGGTCCTCTCGTCCGCGTCGGGTGTCCGCGTGCTGGCGACGAGCCGCGAACCGCTCGCACTGACCGGCGAGACGCTGTGTCCCGTCACCTCGCTTGCCCTGCCACCGGACGCCGCGGCCGATTCAGCAGCCGGTTCGGCAGTCGACTTGGCGGCTGACCCGTCCGTAGACGTCCCCGCCGCCGAATCCGCCCTCGAATACCCCGCCGTGCGGCTCTTCGTCGAGCGCGCCGGTTCGGTGCGCCCCGGATTCCAGCTGACTGCCACCAACGTCGCCCCCGTCGTCCACATCTGCCGGGCCCTCGACGGCATCCCGCTCGCCATCGAACTCGCCGCCGCGCGGCTGCGTTCGCTGAGCGCGCAGCAGGTCGCCGACCGCCTCGACGACCGCTTCCGCCTGCTGTCCAGCGGCAGCCGTACCGCGCTGCCGCGTCATCAGACGTTGCGCGCGATCGTCGACTGGAGCTGGGAGCTGCTCACCCCGGCCGAGCGTACGGTCCTCGCCCGCCTGTCCGTCTTCGCGGGCGGCGCCACACCCGAGGCCGCGGCCCACGTCTGCGCCATCGGAGCGTCCGCGGAAACGACTTCGGCATCGATCGCGGCCGACGATGTGATCGACGTGATCGCGTCCCTCGTCGACAAGTCGCTCGTCGTGGCGCAGGAGGACGACGCGGGCGAGGTGCGGTACCGGCTGCTCGAGACGGTCCGCGCGTACTCGGCCGAACGGCTCGAGGAATCCGGCGAACGCTCGCGGATCCGCGCCGCGCACGCCGCGCACTTCGCCGCGCTCGCCGAGCGTGCCGAGCCGGAACTGCGTACCGCGGACCAGATCCGCTGGATCATCCGGCTCACCCTGGAACGCGACAATTTCAACGCCGCGCTCCGGCACGCCGTCGACAGCGTCGACGTCGTGACGGCGCTGCGGCTGTTCCAGGGCCTGCTCTGGTTCTGGCTGATGCGCAACCTCGAGAAGGAGGCGACGGCGTGGGCCGAGGAGCTCAGTGAGCTGATCACGGACTCCGGCGTCGAGATCCCCGCGGAACTCGGCGAGGCGCATCTGCTCTGCTCCACCATGTACCGGCTGCTGCGGACGATGCGCGAGCACTCCGGCGACCTGGAAGCCGCCGCCAGAGTCCTGATGGACAGCCTGCCCGAGGACACGTCCGCGTTCCGCCACCCGGTGCTCGCCCTCGCCCGACCCGTCGCCGGGGTGTTCATCACGCGCGGCACGGACGTGACCGCGACGCGCCGCGCACTCGACACCCTGGCCGACCACCCCGACCCGTGGGTCCGGGCCGGCCGCGACTCGTTCACCGCGCTGCTCGAGCTCAACGCGGCGAACCCCGACGCCACCGAGGAACTGCTGCTCTCCGGCTACGCGAAGTTCCGCGAGCTCGGCGAGCGCCAGGGCCTGGTGCTCACGCTCGTCATCCTCACCGAGTTCGCGCTGGCCAAGGGGGACTACCGCACCGCGGTGAGCCGCGCGGAGGAGGCATACGGCTACGCGACCGACGGGATGAGCACCGAATCCGGCTCGATGCTGCTGATCAGGGTGGGCCTAGCGCGCAGTTGCGCCGGGGAGACCGAGCAGGGCCGTCGGCTCATGGAACAGGCCGTCCGCACCGCCGAACGCTGCGGCGAACTCGCCGACGCCGCGGCCGGCCACGCCGAACTGGCCGTCCTCGCCTTCAAGCTGGACGACCGGGCCGAGGCACGCAGACAGCTCGCCAGCGCGACCGAACTGATCGACACCCGCCCCGGACGCCCCGACGCCGGCATGGCCCGCACCATCACCCTCGCGCGCCGCGGCTACCTCGCCACCCTCGACGGCGACTTCGAGATCGCCCGCGACTGCTACCGGCAGGCCGTCGACGTGGTGTGGGACGGCCCCTTCCTGAGCTTCATGTCCGGCCTCGACGAGGTGCTGCGCGGCCTCGCCGCCCTAGCCGGCGCACAGGGCGATCAAATCCGCGCCGCGGAGCTCCTCGGCGCCGCGTTCTCCGTCACCGGCATGGAGAACAAGGCCTCCTACGCCGACCCGCACACCCGCGCCGCCGCTCTCGCCGCCCTGGGCGAGCAACCCTTCGCCGCCGCCTTCGCCCGCGGCCGCCACCTCCCGAAGTCCGACATCCTCGCCCTCGAGCCCTAGCGACCCGCCGTAGCCACCCGCGGTGCGCATCCGCTCAACCACCTTCGGCTGCTGATCGGGCTCATCTCGTTCCTGCCGATCTTCTGGGCCGCGGCGGGCATCCGGGCTTCGAGCTTTCGCGCTTCGGGTCCTCGGTGGCGGAGCGGGCGTTCGAGGTGGACGGTGGAACCGAAGTGCGCATCACTGTGGACGGTGCTCGTGCGCGGCCGCGGGTGGCGGAATGCGCGCGGATCGTTTAATGTTCAACTATCCGAGCGGGCGCGTGCAGCGACGCTCAGCCGAGATCGAAGGAGGACGAGATGCCCGCCGTGACCACCGACAGGCTGTTGGAACTGCCGCGCGTCCCAGTGCCCGACCCGCAGGCCGCCACGCCGCGCCGGGTCCGCTCCATCACCACCGCGCCGCAGGGCTTCGAGGGCGAGGGCTTCCCCGTCTACCGGGCCTTCGCGGGCGTGTCCAAGCAGACCCTCGACCCCTTCATCCACATGGACCAGATGGGTGAGGTCGAGTACGCCCCGGGCGAGCCCAAGGGCACCCCGTGGCACCCGCACCGCGGCTTCGAGACCGTGACCTACATCATCGACGGCACCTTCGTGCACCAGGACTCGCACGGCGGCGGCGGCGTGATCACCGACGGCGACACGCAGTGGATGACCGCGGGCAGCGGTCTGCTGCACATCGAGACTCCGCCGGAGGCGCTGGTGATGTCGGGCGGGCTGTTCCACGGCATCCAGCTGTGGGTGAACCTGCCCTCGGCCAACAAGTGGAACCCGCCGCACTACCAGAGCATCGAGGGCCCGCAGACCAAGCTGCTCAGCACTCCGGACGGCGGTGCGCTGATCCGCGTCGTCGCCGGCGAGGTCGGCGAGCACAACGGCCCCGGCTCCACCTTCACCCCGATCACCATGGTGCACGCCACGCTGAGCCCCGGCGCGCAGATGACGCTGCCGTGGAACCCGGGCTTCAACGCGCTGGCCTACTCGCTCTCCGGCCGTGGCACGGTCGGCGCGGACGCCCGCCCGTTCGACTCCCACCAGCTCACCGTCTTCGGCGAGGGCGACTCGATCACCATCGCCGCCACCGACCGCCCGGACAGCCGGACCCCGAACTTCGACGTCCTGCTGCTCGGCGGCCAGCCGATCCGCGAGCCGGTCTTCGCCTACGGCCCCTTCGTGATGAACACGAAGGAAGAGGTCGTGCAGGCCTTCGAGGACTACCAGAAGGGAAAGCTCGGCGTCATCCCGGCGGACCCGATCCCGCACCTCGGCTCCTGACGGAGCGCGATTCTCGGCAGGCGCCGAGGTGCGGGGGTCTCGGCGGCCCCGCTCAGGCGCCGCAGTGATACAGCGGGGCCGTCTCCTCGGGGACGGCCCCGTATGCCGAGGCCGGGACGAGCTGGCAGTGCTTGGCGACGTCGGCGGCGATCCTCGTGAGATCCGTCGGCTGTGTCTGAGCCTCGGCCGCCGCGAGGCGCAACTGGGGTTGCTTGCCGAGCTGGGTGCCCGGGAAGTGCATGCCGCGGCCGGTGAGCAGCACGTAGTGCAGCTTGCCCGAGCTCAGCATGCTGTTGAACTGCTGCGGCTGCGGGAAGTCCGCGTTGCCGGAGAAGCCGCCCATCGGGAGGACCTGCGCGCCGTCGGTCAGGATGTACGGCGACGCCGCGGCCCACGATTCCGTCGCCACCAGGTAACGTGCTCCGTTGCGGTGGTCCGTGAGGTACGTCAGCAGCCGTGCCTGCGCGGCGGTGAGCTGTTCCGGCGGATCGAAGGGGTTGAATCCGCCGAATCCGCCGCCGAGTTTGCCGCCGGTTTTCGCCGACGCGCCGCCGTGCCGGGTCTGCGCTGACAGGGTGTCGAAGGTCTTGGCGAAGCGGCCGAACATGCCGCCGGTGTAACCGCCCGCGTTGGCGTTGCCCGAACTGCCCGCGTACTTCGAGTCGAAGACGGAAAGCGACCACATCGCCGGGATCGCCAGCATCAGTGCGCAGCACGTGACCGCCGACCACGCGGTGAACCCGCGGCGCGTGCCGCCGATCCGCCGCGTCACGACCGCCAGCACGACCACGGTGATCGCTAGCGCGGCCAGCGGCAGCGCGATGCCGGGCACGAACGTGGGGAAGTCGGCGCTCAGGTGCACTCCCCAAGCCAGCGTGACGGCGGTCAGCACGGGCAGCGCGAGCCGATCCACTCGTGTTCGCGCGCTGCGGTACATGGCGACCGTGCGCACGAGCGCGTACGTGGAGAGCGCGGCCAACGGCGGGGCGAGCGCGACGACGTAGGTCGAGTGCGGCACGCTGCCCGCGGACAGTGCCAGGCCGGTCATCAGCAGCCAGATGGTCCACATCAGGGCGCCGCCGCGCACCGTGTCAGTACGCTGACGGCCTCGGCGCGGCAGCAGGGCGAGAACGATCCCGGCCGCGGCCACCGGGTAGAGCCAGCCGATCTGCGAGGCGAGATTGTGCTCGAAGAGTTTGAGCCAGCCGCTCTCGCCGTCCCCGCCGAAGTGCCCGCCCTGGATCGTCGAGACGCTACCCGTCCCGGCGGCCGACATGCCCACCGAACCGAAGCGGGCGAGACCGTTGTAGCCGAACACCATCGCGATCGCGCTGTTGTTCGTCGAGCCGTCGATGTACGGCCGGTCCGCGGCCGGAGTCAGGGTTGCGATGATCACCCAGGACAGCGACACGGCGAGGCACACCGCTCCGGCCGCCAGCGTGTGCCACAGCCTGGTCACCCAGCGCGGGGGAGCGGCGATCAGGTACGCGATCGCGAACGCCGGGAGCACGGCCCACGCCTGCATCATCTTGGCCTGGAAGCCGATGCCGACGCATACGCCGCACAGCAGCAGCCAGTGCAGCCTGCCGGTCTGCACCGCGCGCTGCCAGGTCGCCGCCGCGAGAACCAGGGCGCAGGTGAGCGCCGCGTCCTCCAGCACCTTGCCGAACAGGGACGCCGCCACCGGCGTCAGCGCGAAGATCCCGGCCGCGAACAGGCCGGCTGTCGGCCCGATCCAGCGACGCACGGCCGAATTCAGCGCCAGCACCGTCACGACGCCCTCGATCACCTGGGGCAGCGCCAGCGACCACGCGTGGAAGCCGAAGATCTGCGCGCTGATCGCCTGCGGCCACAGGAAGCCGGGGACCTTGTCGATGGTGATCGACGCGTTCGGATCCAGCGCGCCGAACAGGAACGCCCGCCAACCCGTCGTCATCGAGCGCACGGCGACCGCATAGAAGCCGTGATACTGCGCGTGCGCGGCCTCCCAGCCGTACATGCTCGCGGCGAGCACCACGATGCCTGCCAGCAGCCAGCGTTCTCGCCTGGTCCACGGCACTTTGGACTGCGGCACGGTCGACAGCGACACGTTCGACGGCGGCGCGGATAGCGACATCCCCACTCCGTTCACCCCACTTCACTTCGCTTCATTTCACTGTATGCAGTCTGATCAACGCAAAGAGTAACGGATCACAGTGAGGAAGTGTCAGTTATGCGCCTCGCGGCCGAGTGCATATTCCATCGCCGGGATCTGAGATCCATCGTCGACGGCGGCGCATGACTATGCAAGCAAGCGGGAGAATTTCCGCCTCGTGGAGCAATCGGCGGATCGTATGACTTGGCGTCAGTTCACTCAGTCGGCGGAGTGTTCCATGAGCAATCGGCCTAGCAGGCCGCCGCCGAAGAGCACGAACCCGGTCCCGATCAGCCAGGAGGTGAGCACGACGACGGTGCCGATCGCGCCGTAGGCCTCCGCGCTGGAGACCACGAGCGGGGAGAACACCACGGCGGAGAACAGCCGGAGGCCGACCAAGCCGACGGCGGTGAGCATCGCGCCCGGCAGCAGCGGCATCCAGCTCACCCGGCCGGACAGCAGGAATCTGGCGGACCACCAGAAGAACGCGGTCGAGCCCGCGGTCGCCACCACCGCTTGCACCACGGTGCGCAGCAGCGAGTCGCGCGGCAGCAGGCTGGTGTCCGCGGCCACGAACAGGAAGCCGATCAGCGCGGCCAGCCACACCACTCGCCGCCACACGCTCATCAGCCGGGCGGGCGGCAACCCCCAGATCCGCTCGAAGCCGACCTGCACCGCCGAGACGAAGGACAGCCCGAACGCGGCCAGGCCCGCCAATCCCAGCGCGGTCGTCGCGGACAGCGCGTTCGACGGCGTGCCGAAGACCGGGCGGAGCTCCTTGGCCGCCGTCGAGGACAGGCCGAGCGCCGCGGCCAGCCAGGACGGGAACTGGCGGCCGCCCACCGGATCGGCCGCGGAGACCACCAGGAGCAGCGGGATCACCGTCACCAGGCCGAGCGCCGCGAAGCCGAGCGCGCGGTGCATCAGTTCGAGCTCCTGGCTCTCCCGCCACGCCCGATGGGCGAAGCCGCGCAGGCCGCCCACGTGCGCGGGCTCCGGCTCGCGCGGCGGTTCGTCCGTCATGCGCATCCCCCGTTGCCCTGGGATCGTCGCGGTCCGCCGTTTCGGGGCCCCGGGGGTGAGCACGGACACTGAAACTCCTCTGATCACCACGGGCCGTCTCCGTGCCACCGACTGTAGCGTCTTTCCGGTGTTTCCGCGCATGCCGCGCGCGAAGCGCACAGGCGTGCGCGCTGGTGGGCACGGGGTGCGGGCGTCTAGGGTGGAAAGAACCGATCGGAGTCGGAGGACCAAGATGGCCACGCTCGAACTGACCGCACAGAACTTCGAGGAGCACACCGACCGCGAGGGGATCACCCTCGTCGACTTCTGGGCCTCCTGGTGCGGGCCCTGCCGCCAGTTCGCCCCGATCTTCGAACGGGTCTCGGAGAAGAACCCGGATGTGCTCTTCGGCAAGGTGGACACCGAGGCCAACCCGGACCTCGCCGGCACCTTCAACGTCTCGGCGATCCCCACGCTGATGGTCATCCGCGACCGGGTCGTGCTCTACGCGCAGCCGGGAGCGCTGCCCGAGTCGGCGCTCGAGGACCTGCTCCAGCAGGCCCGCGACCTGGACATGGACAAGGTGCGGCGCGAGGCCGGCATCGAGCAGGGGCAGCAGCAGAACTGAGCCCGGGTCAGGCTCGGGCCCGCGCGCCGACAGAGCACGGCGCGCGGCCGGACCCGCCGCGAGGCGGTCAGCGCACGCCGACGGCGAGGCCGTGCTCGCGCAGCGGCCCGACCTTCCAGCCCTGTTCGGCGCAGTGCTCGAGCAGCAGCGGCAGCGCGCCGAGGGTGGAGCGCCAGGACAGCGGCTTCGAGGTGCAGTCCGAGTCGTGCAGCAGCACCGTTCCGCCGCCGCGCAGGTCGCGCACGACGGTGTGGAACACCGACTCCGGGGTCGCGCTCGCCGTCCAGTCCCTGCCCCAGGCACTCCACAGCACCGGCCGCAGGCCGAGCCTCCGGCAGGCGGAGAACGTCGCGGCCGTGGCCACGCCGTACGGCGGCCGGTACCAGGTCGGCGCCCGGCCGACCGCGCTGGCCACTTCATCCCGGCCCTGCCGCAGGTCGCGGAGGGTCTGCGCGGGGGAGACCGCGATGTGCGCACGGTGCGCCCAGCCGTGCAGCGCCACCTCGTGCCCCGCGTCCGCGATCCGCCGGGCCAGCCACGGCGCCTGCTGCACCATCCGGCCGAGCAGGAAGAACGTGGCGTGCACGCCCGCCTCGTCAAGTGCGTCAAGGAACTGCGGCGTGGAGGCGGGGTCGGGCCCGTCGTCGAAGGTCAGCGCGACGTGGCCGGGGTCACCGAGCCCGGTCAGCCGCGGCCAGACGGCGGCGCGCACCGGGCCGAGGCTGGTCACCATCGGCACCGCCTGGGCCAGCGCGCCCACGGCCGCCACCCCGGTCAACTGCTTGGCCCACGCGACGCCGCTCACCCGACCACCTCGTTCACGCAACGACCTCGTCCAAGCTAAGACCTCGCGGGCGCTCGACGGTCACGCCGCCCCCCGCGCCTCGAAGTCGAACTCGCCCTGCCCGTCCCCGAGGCGTGCGCCGCGCAGCCGCCGCTCCCAGCGACGGTTCTTCCTGTCCCGCTGCTTCGGGATCCGGCCGAGCGGATCCGGGCCGTGCTGCGGCGCCATGCCAAGGATCACCGTCACCGGGTCGGCCGCGAAGTCCGGCATCAGGTCCCACGGCCGGTCCTGCAGCGCCTTCTCCAGCGTGGTACGCAGGTCCGCGGCGTCGCGCACCCACGGCGCCGTGCCCGCTTCGTCCAAGTACTGCGCGTTCGTCTCCCCGTGGCCCGGCAGCGTCCGATACGTCACGACCGGCAGTCCGCAGGCCCGCGCCTCGTACACGGTCATCCCACCCGCGTTCTGGATCAGCACATCGCAAGCGTGCATCAAAGCGGGCATATCGTCCACCCAGCCGTACACGTGCTGCACGCCCTGCTCGATCAGCCGCCTGCGCAGATCCTCGTTCTGGCCGCAGACGACCACGCAGCGGGCCAAGCCGGTCGCGGTGATGTCGCGGACCGTCTCGTCGAAATCGCCGATGCCCCAGGAGCCGCCGACCAGTAGCGCCAGCTTGCCCTCCGCGGGCAGTCCGAACTTCGCGCGCGCCTGGGCCTTCGCCGTTTCCGAGCCCGGGAAGAAGCGCGGGTCCACGGCCGGGTCCACGGTCACCACCTGCGCGGCCCCGAGAGCGCGTGCCTGCGCCGCGGCCACGTCGTGCACCGCGGTGTGGCCGTCCACGCCGGCGGCCACCCATAGCCGGTGCACCGAGTAGTCCGTCAGGTAGGTCACCACCGGCACGCGCAGCCGGCCGTTCGCCCGCAGCCGGCCGAGCACCTGGCCGGCCAGCGGATACGTGGACACCACCACGCGGGCGTCGGTGCCGATCGCGTCCAGCATCCGCCGGGTGGAGAGCGCGGAGAAGAAGGAGACCTGCAGCGACAGCGCGCGCGACCGGTCCAGCGCCCCGTACAGCATCTGGTAGCTCCACGGCGCCGCGAGCAGCATGTTGTGGTACGAGTCGCACATCATCCGGCCGGCCGCTCCGGGCAACTGGTCCAGGAAGTCGTGCCGGTCCACCTGGAGCCCGGCGCCGGCTAATCGGCGCGCGATCTCGTTCGCCGCCGCGTCGTGGCCGGCACCCACCCGGGCCGAGAAGACCACCGCCCTGCCCTGGTCCCGTACCTGGGTCGGTCGGGCGGGTCGGCGTATTCGTCCGGCCACCTGGTTCCTCCGTGTCCTCGTCCGCTCGGGCCCCTCGCCGGCGACGGGTCGGGCCGACGGCAACAGAGGCCCAAGGTAGCGGCTTGAAAACCGATATGCCTAGGTTCCTCAGAAGGAACTTAGGGAGGACAACTACTCCTTGCGGGGGATACGGACCCCTAGGGGTGGGCGGCTTGACAGCCAAAGCTAACGCAATTAGCTTTGGAGCTACTGGACATAACCACCAAGGCCGGAGGCCCTGATGACCACGATCGCGAACCCCGGAACGACGCAGTACCTCGAGACGCCCCGCCCCGACGGATCCGTCGGCCGCATCGCCTACGACGACCAGGGCACCGGCCCGCTCGTGCTGCTCGCCCCGGGCATGGGCACCACCCGCGCCACGTTCCGCCACCTGGCCCCCGTCCTGCTCCGCGCCGGATACCGGGTCGTGACGACCGACTACCGCGGCCTCGGCGAGTCCGACACCGGCTGGGCCGAGTACAGCTCCGCCGCGACCGCCGCGGACCTGGCCGCGCTGATCCGCCACCTCGACGCCGGGCCCGTACTTCTCTACAGCAACTCCTACACGTCCGCCTCGACCGTGCACCTCGCCGCCGACCACCCGGAACTGCTGCGCGGCGCCGTCCTGGCCGGGCCGTTCGTGCGCAGCCTGCCCGCGCCGAACCTCGTCGGGAAGATCACGTACGCGCTGATGACCAAGCCGATGTTCACCCGCCGCCTGTGGATGGTCTGGTTCCCGCACATGTTCCCCAAGCGCCCCGCCGACTACGCCGAGATGCGCGCCGCCGTCGACGCCAACCTGCGCGAGCCGGGGCGGACCGCCGTGTTCGCGAAGATGTGCGCAGGCAGTCACGATGCCGCCGAGTCGAAGCTGCCGCGGGCGAAGGCCTCCGCCGTGCCCACGCTCGTCATCATGGGCACCGCGGACGAGGACTTCCCGGACGCGACCGCCGAGGGACGGTTCGTCGCCG
Source organism: Actinospica sp. (assembly GCF_035552695.1). NCBI lineage: Bacteria > Bacillati > Actinomycetota > Actinomycetes > Catenulisporales > Actinospicaceae > Actinospica > Actinospica sp. The sequence goes on along the minus strand of NZ_DASZKT010000197.1, from coordinate 34,630 downwards.
AGAGCCTGAACGGTCGCCTGGAACTGCTGGAGGGCTACGGCCACCAGCCGCACGAGGAGACGCCGGAGCGAATCGCCGAACTCGTCATCGGCTTCGACCCGGCCGGCCCCGCGGCGCCCGTCCAGTAAGCGGGCAAGCTGGTAGGTCGGTAATACGTATTAACAGGAGCCGCTCATGCCCCGCGCCGGATTGACCCCCGCCGCCGTCACCCGACTCGCGCTCGAGGAGCTCGACGAGTCGGGGCCGGACGGCCTGACCCTCAAGGCCATCGCGCTACGGGCCGGAGTCGCCACCCCCTCGCTCTATAAGCACGTGCAGAGCGTCGAGCATTTAAGAGACCTCATGACCGTCACGGTGCTCGACGAGGCCGCGGCCGAGATCGGCGGGGCCGTGATGGGCCGCGCGGGCCGGGACGCGCTGGAGTCCTTCCTCGTCGCCTACCGCGGCTACGCGCTGCGCCACCCGCACCGCTGGACCCTGCTGGAGCACCCGACCGCCGACCCGGCCGTCCAGGCCTCGGCGGCCCGTCTCGTCGAGGTCGCGTACGCCGTCGTGCGCGGCTTCGGTCTGGCCGAACACGAGCAGGTCGACGCCGTGCGCACACTGCGCGCGGCGGTCACCGGTTTCATCGCGCTCGAACACGGAGGCGGCTATCAGTTAGCTCGAGATCCGGACGAGAGTTTCCGTTACCTGATCGACGTTTTGACGAAAGGTCTGAGGGTCAACTGAAGGCCCATCAGGCAGGATAGTGCACATCAACACAGCCTATTGCGTCGCAGTCCGCAACCGTGATATCACTTCACTCGATCATCATCAAGGTGTATGTGGATCAATTATCGGCGGCCGGAGATCCGCCGCGGGAGGCGGAGCGGTTGTGCCTGTATTCAACCCGCGATCCCGCCGCCCCAAGCTTGATTCGGACCCCGCCTTCGATGACGCGGAACTGCGCAGGGCCCATGACGACGCCGCGATGGGCGGCTGGGAATCGGTGCGCGATCTGCTTTCCCGCACCGGGAACGAGTGGCCGCTGCGCACACACCGGATCACGGTCCTCGCCAATTCCGCGGTGGGCCTCGAATGGCCGCGGACCTGGATCCAGGCCGAACCCGACCGGGCCGACGCCCGGGTGATGATGGCCTACGCGGAGGCCGTTCAGCTGCGCAGCCTGATCGCGCGCCGCGATCCCGCCGCCGACGACCAGGCCGCCGTCAGCGCCGTGGCCCGCTGCCGGTCCGCCGCCGAGGCCGCACCGGACGATCCGGCCCCATGGATCAGCCTGCTTACGCTCGCGGGCGTGCTCGGCGACAACGGCGTGTCCATGGTGCAGTGGCACGAACTGTCCTTCGAGGCCGGCAAGCGCAGCTGGGGCTGGTTCCAGGAAGCCGTGCGCCGCCACCCGGAGAGCTGGTACGCCCACCACCGGATGCGCGACGCGCAGGCGGCCCGCCTGCGCACCGGCTCCCCGCGCGACCTGACCGGCCTGCTCGACTTCGCCACGGCCGCCGCCGCGCACGCCGGGGACCACTCGCCGCTGCGGGTGCTGCCGCTCTACGCGCACACCGAACTGCGCCTGGCCAACACGATGGACCTGCTCGGCGACGCCGAACGCGACTGGCTCACCCAGCGCAACGAGCAGGACCTCCAGGACGCATACCGCGAGTGGTTCCGCGGCTCGGAGCGCGGCCATCCCGCCATGCCGTACGACCTCAATATGCTGGCTTACCAGCTCGTCGAGACCGGCCGTCCCAGCCTGGCGCACCCCGTGTTCACCGCCATCGGGCCCTATGCGACGTCCGCGCCCTGGGCCCATGCCGCGCAGCTTTCCGGCGCCCGCAACGGAAACGACGCCTTCGCCGCGGCCCGCGCCGCCGCCGAGACCGCCGCCGCCAAGGCCCCGAGGAACGTCACCGAGCCCGATCCGTTCCCGGAGACCACCGCGCCGCCCGCACCACCCGTCCCGCCCGTCGCCGCGGACGACCCAGACGCACCACACACCTTCCCACTCACCACTCTCACCTCCCCGGAGTGAACCCCACATGTCCGAAGACGATGTCATCCGAATAGACAGCATGAAAGCGGCGGTGGTCAGTGACGCCGCCGACACTGATCAGCTGCACCAGCTCGGCTACCCGCAGTTGCTGCATCGCGGCCTTACCGGTTTCCGGAACATGGGCGTGTCCTTCTCGATCATCTGCATCATCGGCGGCGTGGCCCTGACCTACAGCATCGGCATGGCCGACGGCGGCCCGGCCGACCTGTTCTGGGGCTTCGTCCTCGTCTCCGGGCTGATCCTGGCGCTCGGCGCGGCGATGGCAGAGGTCTGCTCCAGCTACCCGACCTCCGGCGGCCTCTACTACTGGTCGGCCAAGCTGGCCAAGCGGAACGCCGCCGCCTGGGCCTGGTTCACCGGCTGGTTCAACGTGCTCGGCCAGATCGCCGGGACCGCGGGCGCCTCCTTCGGCGCCTCGTTCTTCATCGTGTCCTTCGGCGTGCTCGAGGGCTGGTGGTCGTACACGACCAAGAACGTGGTCCTCGCGTACATCATCGCCACGGTCGTGCTCGGCCTCGTCGTCACCTTCGGCCGCAAGCTGGTCGGCTTCATCGGCGGCCTGAGCGTCTGGTGGCACACGGTCTTCGCGCTGGTGATGATCGGCGCGCTGATCTTCGCGCCCGCGCACCACCAGACCGCCTCCGTCGCGCTGACCCACTTCGTCAACGGCACCACCTTCCACTGGCCGATCTACGCCGCGCTGCTCGGGCTGCTCGTCGGCGCCGAGACGTACACCGGGTACGACGCGAGCGCGCACCTGACGGAGGAGACGAAGCAGCCCGGACTGGCCGCGCCGCGCGCCATGGTCCGCGCCATCGCGATCGCCGCCGTCCTCGGCATTCTGCTGATCGGCTCGCTCAACTTCGCCATCCAGAACTACGCGACCGAGTCCGTCGGCGCCAAGACCGGCAACGCGGTCGGCGACATCCTCGTGGACGCGGTCGGCGTCGGCTTCGGCAAGGTCCTGGTCGCCGCGATCGCGATCGCGCTGCTGATCTGCGTCAACGGCAACCTGACCTCGAACTCGCGGATGATCTACGCGTTCTCCCGCGACTTCGCCCGGGTCGACGACGGCCGCCCGCACCCGGTCTCGCGCAAGCTCAGCGAGGTGCACACCGGCAGCCGGGTGCCGCGCTACGCGGTGTGGGTAGCCGTCCTCGGCGCCTGCGTCCTCGGCGTGCTCAACCTGTGGAGCACGGTCGCGTTCAACGCGGCCATCACCATCAACGTGATCGGCCTCTACACGGCGTACGCGATCCCGGTCTTCCTGCGCCTTCGGCAGGGCGACAACTTCCAGCGCGGCCCCTGGCACCTGGGACGGTGGTCCTCCCTGGTGGGCTGGATCGCGGTCGGCTGGGTCGTCGCGGCGGACATCCTGTTCGTGCTGCCGTCCACCAATCCGGTCTTCGCCACAGCGACCTTCCCGTACACCCTGCCGGTGTTCGTGGTCGTGATCGGCGGCGCCGCGCTGTGGTGGAAGCTGTCCGCGCACAAGTGGTTCGTCGGCCCGCGCTCCCTCGGCACCCCGGAGGAGCTCGCGGCGATAGAGCAGCGCCTGGACGAAAGTGAGACGGCGGCCGCTCCGGTAGCCGGCTGACGGTACAGACTAGTAGCGAGAACGCCCACGCGGCGGCCGGGCCACCCCTCCGGCCGCCGCGTTCGCACGACCAGAAGGAGCCCGCCATGCATCTGGGAACCGACACCGTCCACTACGCCTGGGACAGAGACCTGGCCCCGGCCCTCGAAATCGAAGGCTCGGGCACCGTCGAGCTCGACCTGCTCGACTCCGGCGCCGGCCAGTTCGACGCCTCCTCGACCGCCGCCAACCTGGCCACGCTGGACCTCGCCCGGGTCAACCCGGTCACCGGCCCGATCCTGGTACGCGGCGCCCAGCCGGGCGACGCGCTGCTGGTGCGGGTCCGCGAGCTCGGCACCGCCGCGTGGGGCTGGTCCGCGAACATCCCCGGCTTCGGCCTGCTCGCCGACGACTTCCCCGACCCGGTGCTGGTGCACAGCAAGATCGGCGAGAAGGCGATCGAGCTCGACTTCGGCCCGGTGCTGCCCACGCTGCCGATGATCGGCACCCTCGGCCTCGCGCTGCCCGAGCCCGGCGAGCACCCGCTGCTCCCGCCGTCCCGGCACGGCGGCAACATGGACATCCGGCAGCTCGGCGCGGGCGGCAGCGTGCTGCTCCCGGTCGGCGTGCAGGGCGCGCTGCTCTCGCTCGGCGACGGCCACGCGGCGATGGGCGACGGCGAGATCTGCGGCACCGGTGTGGAGACCTCGGCGCGGACGGTGCTCGAGATCGAACTCGTGAAGGACCGCGCGATCCCCGCGCCGATCCTGGAGACCCCGGCGGCCGCGCGGCGCACCGGAGCCGCGTTGGTGACCACGGGCATCGGCCCGGACCTGCTGACGGCGGCCAAGGACGCGGCGCGCTCCCTGGTGGACGAGACGGTGCGGCGGACCGGCCTCAGTGCCGTGCACGCCTACATCCTGGCCTCGCTGACCGCCGACCTGATCGTCAGTGAGATCGTGGACCTGCCGAACTACGTCGTCTCGATGCACCTGCCGGTCGACGTGCTGAGCTGACGGTGAGCTGATGGTGAGTTGACCGCGGACGCGAACGGTGGCGCCTCCATTCGGGGGCGCCACCGTTTTGATTCCGCGTCAGACGATGCCCGGCCTCGGGAACGCGTCCGCCGTCACCAGGCCGTCCTTGACCGCCTCGCGCTGCACGGCGTGCACCGTGCGTCCGTGCACGTCCGCGATCTTCTGCCAGTTGTGCCCGCCGCTGAGCTCCTTGGCGAGCTGCTCTCGTTCTTCTGTCGACCACCGGGTATGCGAGTTCGGGAACTGCTTACGGCGCGACCTGAGCCATTCGGCGAAGGTCGGCCGGTCCACGAACCAGGCCATCGAGCGGAAATAGCGGCGATCCAGTTGGAAGACCACCTCGTCGGAGCACAGGAACACCAGCGCTCCCTCGTCCACCGCGACCCGGTCCGCCCGCAGCACCAACTCGCCCTCGGTCAACGTCACGCCGCGCGGTCCGCGCGGGTCCTGCGGCGCCGTCAGCCGCACCCGCACCCAGCCCGCGGTCCTCGGCCGGTCATCCTGAACAGTCCTCGACACGACTGGATCCTCCCCGGAAAGTCGCCGTCTCCTACTGTTCTTAGATGCCCGCCACAGGCCTCGAACAAACGTTTCCGCAGGCCGGAAAACGGCTCCCGGCCTGCGGATATCCAAAAGCAAAGGGGCCCCGAAGGGCCCCTCTCGACTCAGTGGGAACGCTGGGCGAACCGGTCCCGGCCGTAACCGGTGTTGCGGTCGCGCCGCTCGCCGTAACCGCCGCCGGTGGTGCTGCCGCCGCTCGCGCCGGTGCCGCCGCGGCGGTCGTCGCGCTTGCCGTAGTTGCCGCGGTCGTCGCGCTTCGGACGGTCGCCGTAGCCGCCACGGTCACGATCGCCGTAGCCGCCGCGCCGCTCGCCGCCGTACCCGCCGCGACCCTGGCCCTGGCGCGGGCCGCGCCGGTCGTCCCGCTCGCGCGAGGGCAGCGTGAACACCGGCACTTCGCCCGGCTCCGGGACCTCCTGAGCGTCCGTCAGCCCGACCAGCGCGTCGGCGGCCTTCTCCCAGCGGCCGCCGGTACCGAGCGGCGCCACGTCCAGGTTCTCCGCCTGCACGCCCGCGTCCCGCATCATCCGCTCGGCGGCCCGGGTCTGCTTCGGCAGGATCAGCGAGGCCACGATCCCGGACTGCCCGGCCCGCGCGGTACGCCCGGCGCGGTGCAGGTAGTCCTTCGAGTCACGCGGCGGGTCCACGTGCACGACCAGGTCCACGCCGTCCACGTGGATGCCGCGCGCGGCGACGTCCGTCGCGATGAGCACCGGGGTGCGCCCGTTCTTGAAGTCCTCGAGCGTCTTGGTGCGCGCCATCTGCGTCATGCCGCCGTGCAGCGCCGCCGCCGGGAGGCCGCGCTCGCGCAGCTGCTCGGTGACCCGGTCCGCGGCCATCTGGGTGCGCACGAAGAAGATCGAGCGCGCCTCGGGCAGCTTCGCGCCGGAGTGCCGGGCCGCGATCTGCGCGGCGACCCGAGCCTTGTGCTGCGGGGTGACCAGCAGCAGGTGGTGGCTCATCGCGGACACGACGCCGGTCTGCGGGTCCACCTCGTGCAGCGCCGGGTCGCTCATGAACTTGCTGACGATCTCGTCCACCGCGCCGTCCAGCGTCGCGGAGAACAGCAGCCGCTGGCCGCCCTCGGCGACCTGCTCCATCAGCTCGCAGACATGCGGCAGGAAGCCCATGTCGCACATCTGGTCGGCCTCGTCCAGGATCGCGATGTCCACGTCGCCGAGCTCGCACTCGCCGCGCTCGATCAGGTCCGAGAGGCGGCCGGGTGTGGCCACCAGCAGCTCCACGCCGTAGCGCAGGCCGTCGATCTGCTTGCGCATCGGGGCGCCGCCGAAGACCGAGCGGATGCGCAGCCGCATCGCCCGGGCGTACGGCTTCAGCGACTCCTCCACCTGCATCGCCAGCTCACGCGTCGGCACCAGCACCAGCGCCAGCGGCTTGTGCGGCCGGGCGCGCAGGCCCTCGAGGCGGGCGAGGGTGGGCAGGCCGAAGGCCAGTGTCTTGCCGGAACCGGTCCGGCCGCGGCCGAGCACGTCCCGGCCCGCGAGGGCGTCCGGAATCGTGGCGGCCTGAATCGGGAAGGCCGTGGTCACTCCGGCCTCGTTGAGCACTTCGAGCAGCGGCTTCGGCAGCTCGAGCGCGGAGAAGGGAACGCCGGCAGGCTCCTGAGCCTGCTCATCGGCGTTGTGCACGCCGTCTTCCAGCACGGCAGTCATTACTTTACGACCTCCAGGTCATTCGGCACGTGACAAGTGACATGGAGGCACGGCGAACGCGCGAACGCGACCGCGCCGACCACAAGTACGGGCCCATCAGGGGCAATGCCGCGCCTGTGTTCGGCAGTTCGCCGAAAAGTTCCCTCAAGAGAACACACGAACCGGCTGCACACGAAAGGCGGCCGGACACACCAGGGAGCGCGCGGGCATCACATGGTTACGCTGACCATGATAGACGGCCTACGCTCGACACCGTTAACCGTGCAGGTCAGCAGCGGTATTCCGGGGTCCGCTAGGGTGACACCGATCATCCTTATTCGGAGGCAATCCGCTATGACAGACAGCTGGCTCGACACGCCCGAGCACACCGGCTTCGGCCTGGACAACCTGCCCTACGGCGTCATCGTGCACGACGGGCGCGCCCCGCAGGTCGCGATCGCGATCGGCGAGCACGCCCTCCCGCTCGGCGCCGCGACCGAAGCAGGGCTCTTCGACGGGGTCGTCCCCGACACCGGAATCCTCGGCGCGCCGAGCCTCGACCGCTTCCTCGCCGCCGGACCGACGGCCTGGCAGGCGGTCCGGGACCGCGCCACCGAACTGCTCGGCGACGCGGGCAACGCCGCATCCGTGCGCCCGCTGCTGCTCGAACTCGACGCGGTGTCGAACCCGTTGCCGTTCACCGTCGCCGACTACGTGGACTTCTACTCCTCGCGCGACCACGCGGAGAACCTCGGCCGGATGTTCCGTCCGGACAGCGCGGCGCTGCTGCCGAACTGGACGCACCTGCCGATCGGCTACCACGGCCGCGCCGGCACGATCGTGGTCTCCGGCACCCCGATCACCCGCCCGCACGGCCAGCGGCTGCCCGCGCCCGGCGCGGAGCCGGTGTTCGGCCCGACGACGCGGCTCGACATCGAGGCCGAGGTCGGCTTCGTCATCGGCGTGCCGACCCGGCTCGGCCAGAGCGTGTCAGTGGACGAGTTCGCCGACCACGTCTTCGGCGCGGTGCTGGTGAACGACTGGTCGGCCCGCGACATCCAGTCCTGGGAGTACCAGCCGCTCGGCCCGTTCCTCGGCAAGTCCTTCGCCACCTCGGTCTCGCCCTGGATCGTGCCGCTGCGGGCCCTGAACGAGGCCCGCGTCGCCCCGCCGCGGCAGGACCCGCTCCCGCTGCCGTACCTGCTCGGCGACCACTGGGGCTACGACCTGAGCCTGCGCGTGGATCTCAACGGCACCACCGTGTCCCGGCCGCCCTTCGCAGGGCTCTACTGGACGCCCGCGCAGCAGCTCGCGCACATGACCAGCAACGGCGCGAGCCTGCGCACCGGCGACCTGTTCGCCTCCGGCACGGTCTCAGGCCCCGAGCGCGCGCAGCGCGGCTCGTTCATCGAACTCACCTGGAACGGCGCCGAACCGCTGCGACTGGACGACGGATCGACGCGCGGCTTCCTCACCGACGGCGACACCGTCGTGCTCAGCGGCAGCGCGCCGGGTCACGGCGGGACACGGATCGGTTTCGGCGCGGTAACCGGCACGATCCAGTCGAAGTAGATCCACAGGGCTCTCTCATCCTCGATGGGTATCCTGGCCGCCTGGGACCGCCGCGTCCCGGCTCGGCAGCATGAGGCCGCGGGCGTCGTCGCGAAGGCGCCCGCAGTGCCCGCCGGCCGGAGCGCGGCTGAAGGTCAGGAAGGCGGGCCTGCCATGACGTACCTCGGCACCGCGTCGAATGCGCGCGGACGACTCCCCGGCATGCGCCGACGCCGCGAGCCGCCCGACCCGGTCGCGGCCTTCGCCGCCCGCGGCCTAGCCGTGGTGCCCGCGGCGGCCCCGAGCGGCAACGGCCCCGGTTGTTCCTGTACCAGGATCGGCTGTCCGATGCCCGCGGGCCATCCGCTCTCCCGCGGCTGGCGCAAGGAGGCCAGCGCCGATCCGGACCAGTTGGCGCGCTGGCGCACCCGGATCCCGGACGCCAACTACGCCACCCCCACCGGCGGCACGCACGACGTCCTGGAGGTACCCGCCGCGGCCGGCGCCCGCGCGCTGGAGGGACTGCTCGCCGCCAAGCTTCCGGTGGGCCCGGTGGCCCGCAACGCCGCCGGCGACCGATATCTGTTCTTCACCACCGCCCGCCCCGGCGAAGCAGACCTCGACGAATGGTGGTCGTCGGATCTGGACGCCCAGCCCGAGGAGACCGAGACCTCCGGACTGCGCTGGCACACCAGGGGCTCGTACGTGCTGATCCCGCCGTCCCGCGCCGTCAACGGCGGCACCGCCCGCTGGGTGCACGACCCCGAGGCCGAACTGCCCGACCCGCTGCGCATCCTCGAAGCCCTCGCCGACGCCTGCGAGGCGTAGCAGCGACGAAGGTGTTGGGTTTTCAGGCCGGAGCCCAGCCCCACCCGCGAGAGCCGACCGTACTACCGTCTCGGAGCCCGAACTCGCCGCACCGCAGCCAATCGCGCAGCGGGCCTGCGAGAGCTAAGCCACAGTGAGGATCTCCGCGCCGGTCTCGGTCACCACGAGCGTGTGCTCGAACTGCGCCGTGAGCCTGCCGTCCGCGGTCACCGCGGTCCAGCCGTCCGCCCACATCCGGTGCTCGATCGTGCCCAGCGTCAGCATCGGCTCGATCGTGAAGGTCATCCCCGGCTTCATCTCCTGCGCCGACCGCGGGTCGTCGTAGTGCGGGATGATCAGGCCGCTGTGAAACGCCGTGGCGATCCCGTGCCCGGTGAACAGCCGCACCACGCCGTAGCCGAAGCGCGCCGCGTACGCCTCGATGACCCGCCCGATCACGTTGATCTGCCGCCCCGGCTTGACCGCCTTGATCGCCCGGTTCAGCGACTCGCGGGTCCGCTCGACCAGCAGGTGCGCCGTCTCGTCCACCTCGCCGACCTCGAAGGTGGCGTTCGTGTCGCCGTGCACGCCGTTGATGAACCCGGTGATGTCCACGTTGATGATGTCCCCGTCGTCCAGGACCGTCGAGTCCGGGATCCCGTGGCAGATGACCTCGTTGATCGAGGTGCACAGCGACTTCGGGTAGCCGCGGTAGCCGAGTGTCGAGGGGTAGGCGCCGTGGTCGCACAGGAACTCGTGTCCGACCCGGTCCAACTCGTCCGTCGTCACCCCGGGCTTGACCGCGCGCCCGACCTCGACCAGCGCCTGCGCCGCGATCCGCCCGGCGATGCGCATCTTCTCGATGGTCTCCGGCGTCTGCTCGTCCGGCCCGGTGTAGCGGCTCGGCATCGGCTTCCCGACGTACTCCGGACGGGGGATGCTCGCAGGGACGTGCCGAGTGGGGGAGAGGGTACCTGCAACCAAAGGAGCCATGGCGACGAGTCTAGACGCCTGTACCAGGGCAGGACCTACTGGAAATGTCGTCGGCGGAAGTGGAGCGAGCCATGATCGACGAGGGTCCCCAGTTCTTCTACTGCCTCAAGCACCACACGGTCGAGGGGCCGGTCGGCTGCAAGGCCAAGGACCGGCTCGGCCCGTACGCGACGCGCGAGGAGGCCGAACACGCGTTGGAGAAGGTGAAGGAGCGCAACGAGGCCTGGCAGTCGCAGAACGACGACTGAGGCTCACCAGCGCTCCACGCGCGGCCCGTTGCTCGCCTCGACCCACCTGCGCAGCCGCACGAGCAGCCCGCTCGGCCTGACCTCGACGGCCGCGCTGGACACCAGGTGCTGCGCGCCGTCGAACGAGGGCGCCTCCGGGAGGTCCGCCGGGACCGCGAGGGTCTCGTGCGCCAAGCCGCTGGCCAGCGGGGTGTCCTGACCGAGTGTCAGGATGCGCGCGCCGTGCCGCCGGGCGTCGTCCACCCGCTCCAGGACGAGGGAGTCAGGGTCGTCCGCGGCGACGATGAGCACCGCCTCGCTGCGCCCGGCCGCACTGATCCGATCCAGGCTCGCGGACAGGTGCGCCGGGGCGTCCGGTCGCGGCGCCCGCTGGATCAGCGTCGGGCTGAGGCGCCCGAGCCCGGCCAGCCGCGCCTCGTCGGACAGGTGCGCCGCCATGTGCCAGGGCTCCGCCTGCTCCGCGCCGACCAGCAGCAGCCCGCCCTCGCGCCGCGGAGCCGCGCGGAGCGCCGCCGCGAACTCGTCGGCCTCGTCCAGCCAGGCCCGTCCCCGACCGAGCTCCAGCAGTTCGCGCAGCATCCGTGCCTCGGACCGGTCCATCCGCCCATCGTGTCAAAGCCGCCGGAAGACGGCCAGGGCCGCGACCGTATTGCTCACGGTCGCGGCCCAGGTGTCACGTGTCGGCTAGTGGAAGCTGTTCTCCGCGGTCGGGAACGCGCCGCTGACCACGTCCTTCGCGTACGCCCGCGCCGCCTCCGTGAGCACGCCGCGCATGTCCGCGTACTTCTTCGCGTGCTTCGGCGCGTTGCCCGGCGTCATGCCCGCCATGTCCGTCCACACCTGCACCTGCGCGTCGCAGCCCGCTCCGGCGCCGATGCCCACGGTCGGGATGTGCAGCAGTTCGGTCACCCGCTGCGCCAGCTCGGCCGGGACCAGCTCCAGCACCACGGCGAAGGCCCCGGCGGCCTCCAGCGCCTTCGCGTCGGCGAGCAGCCGCTCGGCCTCCTCGTCGCCGCGCCCCTGAACCCGGTAGCCGCCGAGCACGTTGACCGACTGCGGTGTGAGCCCGATGTGCGCCATGACCGGGATCCCGGCCTGCACGAGCGCCTCGACCTGGTGCACGACCCGGCGGCCGCCCTCGAGCTTCACGGCGCCGACCCCGGCCTCCTTCAGGAAGCGGGTGCCGGTCTCCAGCGCCTGCCGCGGCGAGGACTGGTACGAGCCGAAGGGCAGGTCGGCGACGATCAGCGAGCGGCTGGTGCCGCGCACCACGGCGGCGGAGAGCGTGATCAGCTCCTCCACCGTCACCGGTACCGTGTTGCTGTACCCCAGGTGGTTGTCGGCGGCCGAGTCGCCGACCAGCAGCACCGGGATCCCGGCCTCGTCGAAGACCCCGGCGGTCATCGCGTCGTACGCCGTGAGCATCGGCCAGCGCTCGCCGCGCTGCTTGGCCAGCGCCAGGTCCCGCACGGTCACCCGGCGGCCGGTGCCGGTCGAGCCGTTGTAGAGCGTGAGCTTCGGTTCGCCGGATGCGCCGGCAGGGGGAACGGTCCCGGATATGGACATCGTGAAGCACTCCTTGAGAGATCTCGTGGCGCCGCGCAGGGCGTCCCCGGACTGTCTCGGATCGTCTCACTTCCGCCCCTCCGGCGCCAGACGGTCACCCGCATGCAGCGGGACACGGACCGTGACCGGAGGCCGAACGGGAGCGGTCAGGAGGAGTGCCAGAACTGGAACAGGTACTGCCCCTGTCCCGCGCCCAGGGTGGGCTGCTTGCCGGCCTTGAGGATGTCGTTGATCAGCGTCGAGAAGCCGTCGCGCACCGGCGGGAAGAAGAAGAGCAGCAGCAGGACGATCAGGATTCCGTACTGCCGGACCGGCTCGAGCGCCCGCCGCGTCTCGAAGCGCAGGTAGGGCTCGATGATCCCGTAGCCGTCCAGGCCGGGCACCGGGATCAGGTTCAGGATGGCGACCGCGACCTGCAGATAGGCGAAGAACGCCAGGCCCATCCAGAAGTACGCGTGCGGCTGGCTCACGTCGATCTGGCTCACCGAGCCGGAGCTGTCTGTCTGCGCGAAGATCGACACCAGCGCCATCGAGATCGCGGCGGCCAGGATGTTGCTCAGCGGCCCCGCCGCCGAGACCATGGCCGCCCCCCGCTTCGTCCGGATCGCCGCCCGGTTGACCTGCACCGCGCCGCCGGGCAGCGGCAGCGCGCCGATGATCAGGTAGATCGCGGGCAGCAGCAGCGAGAGCACCGGGTTGACATATCGCATGGGGTTGAGATCGAGGTAGCCGCGTGCCGCGATGGAGGTGTCCCCCTCCCGGTGCGCCACGTACGCGTGGCCGAACTCGTGCAGGCACAGCACGGTGAAGTACAGGCCGAACACGAAGACGAACACGGCGAACTTCGGGCCGGCGCTGGTACTGGAGCTCGAGCTGAGCCAGGTCACCACCCCGCCGGTCGCGGTCGCCGCCAGGACGGCGAGGAACACCGTGCTGATCCGGCCGTGCCCGTGCCCCGACCTGCGCGTGTCGAAGGCGCCTCGACCGCCGACCCGCTGCCTGAAGTCCATGTCCACCTCGTCGTCTCGGCGGCCGCGCGGCCGACTTCCGTCATCGTATCGATCCGCCGTCGATCACCGCCTCTACTCCCGCAACGCACGAAGGTGCAGTAGCGTTCCACCGGTCCCGCCGACCCTTCGCTTCCTGGGAGCCCTGATGCCCGTGACCGGCGCCGCGGTATTCGCCGAGATTCGCGCGACCCTCGACCGGATCGAGACCGGCCAGGCCGAACCCGTCGCCCGCGCCGCCGATCTGATCGCGGACAGCCTGGCCGCCGGGGGAGTGCTGCACGTGTTCGGCACCGGCCACTCCGAGGCCCTGGCCATGGAGCTCAGCGGCCGCGCCGGCGGCCTGATCCCGACGAACAAGCTCGCCCTGCGCGACGCCGTGCTGCTCGGCGACCTGCCCGCCGCGGCGCTGGCCGACCCGAAGTCCGAGCGCGACCCGGAACTCGCCCGGAAGGTGTGGGAACTCGCCCCCGTCCGCCCCGGCGACGTGATCCTGATCGCCTCCCAGTCCGGCGGCAACGGCTCGACGGTAGAGATGGCCCAGATCGCGAAGGCCGCGGGCCACACCGTCATCGCCCTGACATCGCTGGAGCATTCGAAGGCGATCACCTCGCGGCACCCCTCCGGCAAGCGCCTGTTCGAGCTCGCCGACGTCGTCATCGACAACGGCGCCCCGCACGGCGACGCCTTCCTGCCGCTCCCCGACGGCGGCAGCGTCTGCGCCATCTCCTCCATCGCCAACGCCGCGATCGCGCAAGCCCTCGTCGCCGAAGTGACGTCCCGCCTCATCGACGGCGGCGTGCAGCCCCCCATCTACCGCTCGGCCAACGTCGAGGGCGGCGACGCCCACAACGACGCCTGGGAAGCCCGCTACGCGGGCCGCATCCGCCGCAGCGCGTACTGAACCGAACCGGGCTCACAGCGCTCGGGCGGCTCCCGGCTCGGTGGCTGGGCGGCTGGGTGGTCGGGCGGTAGGTGGCTGGGCGGTTCGGGTGCTCGGGTGGTCGGCGTCCATGGGCTCGGTGGGTCGGGTGGCCAGCTGGTCAGGTGCTTGGCGTCTACGGACTCGGCGGCTTGGCGGCTTGGGTGGTCAGGTAATCGGCATCGCCCGGTCACGCGTTCGCCGCCCACTGCAGGGTCTGCCACCCACTGCCGAGTCCACCACGCGCGACCGGGTCTGCCGCTCACTGCCGGGTCTGCTGCCCGCGACCTGTGCTGCCGACCGCAACCGGGCTGCCGCCCACTGCCGAGTCCACCGCTCGCGACCGGGTCCGCCGCTCGCGACCGGGTCCGCCGCCCACCGCCGGGTCTGCTGCCCGCCACCTGGGCTGCCCCCCGCGACCGGGTCTGCCGCTCGCGACCGGGTCCGCCGCCCCGCTGTGGGGTCTGCCGCCCCGCTGTGGGGTCTACTGCGCGCTCCCGGGTCTGCCGCCCGCTGTTGGGTGCGGGTCCGCCGTCGCAGCCGTCTCTCCGCCTCAGTACCGGAACTCAAGTACCGGAACTCAGTACCTCAGTACCGGAACTGCTGCGCCGCGCGCGCCATCGAGTCGCCATTCGCGCCCCGGTGCCGCGAGTTCGGGTTGTACGGCGCGGGAATCGAGATGGAGCGGGGCTGGTAGCCGTCCTCCCCGGTCCGGTCTCCGGGCAGCGTGCGCAGGGCCAGGCGGTACTCGTTGACCAGGGCGTCGTACAACGGCGTGTTGCGCACGAGCACCCGGTCCGATCCCGGGGGTACGGGGCGAACTTGGGCGGCGGGGAGGAGCGTTGCGGTCACATCGTCCCTAACGAACCGTCGAGCCCACCCGATACTCGGCCGTTCGGGTGAGCCTTCGCCAGCCCCTGCCCCCCGCACTTCCCCCGTTCAGTCCAACCTGCTGTCCAACGTTCGGTCCAACGCTCAGTCCAATTCGGGAAGCAGGTCCGCGATCGACTTCACGATCCGCGACGGCCGGTACGGGAAGCGCTCCACGTCCGCGGCCTGGGTGATGCCGGTGGTCACCAGGATCGTCTCGAGGCCCGCCTCGATGCCGCACTTCACGTCGGTGTCCATGCGGTCGCCGATCATCGCCGAGGTCTCCGAGTGCGCCTTGAGCTGGTTCAGCCCTTCGCGCATCATCACCGGGTTCGGCTTGCCGACGAAGTACGGGTCGACCCCGGTCGCCCGGGTGATCAGCGCCGCGACCGAACCGCAGGCGGGCAGCGCGCCCTCCAGCGAGGGTCCCGTCGCGTCCGGGTTCGTCGCGATGAACCGCGCGCCGTTGTCGATCAGCCGGATAGCCCGGGTGATCGCCTCGAAGCTGTACGTCCGCGTCTCACCGAGCACGACGTAGTCCGGGTCCGCCTCGGAGAGCGTGTACCCGGCCTCGTGCAGTGCGGTGGTGAGCCCCGCCTCGCCGATCGCGTACGCGGAGCCGCCGGGCCGCTGCGAGTCGAGGAACTTGGCGGTGGCCAGCGCCGAGGTCCAGATGTTCTCCTCCGGCAGGTCGATGCCCGTCGACAGCAGCCGCGCGCGCAGGTCCCGCGGCGTGTAGATCGAGTTGTTGGTCAGCACCAGGAACGGCGCGCCCTTGTCGCGGAGCTTTCGGATGAACTCGTCCGCCCCGGGGATCATCACGCCCTCGTGGATCAGCACGCCGTCCATGTCGGTCAGCCAGCTCGACACCGGCTCGCGGTCCTTCACCCTGCACTCCTCTCCCGGCGCTCCCCGCCGGGCTCGATGCCGAACGGACAAACGGCCAGCGTCCGGCCGGAAAGGCCAGGTGGCGCCGCCGCGCCCCATTATCCCGCGCGGCCCGCCGCCATGCGCGGACGAGTCCGGTGAAACGACGCGCCGCCGCATCCGACGATCACGGTCCATGATCGCGGGTGCGGCGGCGCGGGAAGATTGAGCGCCGGTACGCGTGTCGCCTCTCGGCGAGTGGCTCGACGCGGCTCCAGCCTGACGGTATTCCGCGCCGGCTATAGGTGAGGCCCGGGGACATCGTACGTACCGGCCCCACGAGGCTAACACAGCCGAGTGGATCAGCGCATGGCCGTCCCGCGCGCGGCCTGACCTGATCAGTACCCGGACTCACCGTTCGGCCAACGTGTCAATGTCCTTGCAGCCGATGGTTCCCGCCTCAGCGCCCGCCGCGAGCCGCGCCCGCGTCCACCGCCGCGTTGGCCAGGATGCTCGCGGTCTCGCCCTCCTTCACGAGGCTGTCGTCCTCGATCTGCCCGACGAGTGAAACACCGTCATGTGCGTTGCCCTGCGCCGCCGCCGTCTCGCTATCCTCCGAGCCGTTGGACTGCTCCGGGATCGTGGCCTGAACTTGGCCGTGGGTGTGCACGACGGCCTTGAGCGCGCCGTACTCCTGGTGCGGGTGGGCGAGGGCGTGCTCGATGTCATGCAACTTGAAGTGCCGGTGGTTGTCGTCGTTGAACAGGTGCGCCCAACGTCGTGCGTCCATGTAGCGCAGCACCGGGACGTGCCGGATCTCCAGCGAGAGCAGGATGCCGAGGGTCGCCGCCGCGGCCAGGATCAGGTCGCCGCAGCCCGCGATCGCGCCGATCGCGGCGGCGCCGAAGACGGAGGCGGCCGTCGTCACGCCGTGCAGGATCTCCCGCTCGTGGTCGGCCTGCTTGACCGCCTGCCGGAAGCACAGCCCGCCGCCGATGAAGCCGATACCCGTCACCGCGCCACCGAGCACGGCCGGATAGTGCGGTGCGATCGTGCCGATGAGCGCTGTGCTCAGTCCGATCATCGAGAAGGTGCGGTCACCCGCGGCGGCGCCGCGCACCTCTCGCTCGAAGCCGAGCACGAATGTCAATGCCCAGCCGACGGCTATGTTGACGACGAGATTCCACTCCACGTTGTGCACGTGCGCTCCTCCCCCTGGGGCCGGTTGCCGACGCGGATCACCGCTTGGAGTCTTGTGGCTCAGCATTGTAGAGCCCAGCTTCACCGCGGCAAGTCCGCGTCCGCCGGTCGTGGAACGGCGGTCCGCGTTGGCCGCGGACGCTCGGTAATCAGTGCGCATCCTACGCAGTCGCCCGGTTCGAGTGGCGTGCATTCGGTGGAGCGTGCGGGCCGCGTTCCGGGCGGTGCGCCGCCGGTGATCGCATACCGTGTACCTCATGCGCAGAGTCCGGCTCAGATCCAGTGCCCAACCCTTGGTGCACTGGGCTTGGCGGAGCGTGGTCGAGGCCGGCAAGATCACCAGCGGCTCCCGGGCCGCCCGCCGCTTCGCCTTCTTCGGCGAAGGCAGCGCCATCGCCTTCCCACAGGGCACCGTGCTCGGCGAGCGGTGGATCTCGGTGGGGCACTTCACCCTGATCGGTCCCCAGGTGACCATCTCCGCCGGATTCATCCCGGAGCGGGATCTCGGCCCGAGCCCGATCGTCCGCATCGGCAACGGGGTCGTACTCGGCCGCGGCAGCCACGTCGTCGGCCACCAGTCCATCGATATCGGTGATGATGTATATACCGGCCCGTATATCTATGTGACCGATCAGAACCACGGCTACACCGACCCGGACACCCCGATCGGCAAGCAGTGGCCCGTCAACGAGCCGGTGACCATCGGCGCCGGCTCCTGGATCGGCACCGGCGCCGTGATCCTGCCCGGCGCCACGATCGGCCGCAACGTAGTCGTCGCCGCCGGCTCCGTCGTGCGCGGCGACGTGCCCGACCACTGCGTCGTAGCCGGCGTCCCCGCCCGCGTCGTGCGCCGCCTCGACGAGGACGGCCAATGGCGCAGCGCCCGCGCCGTAGGCCGGTCCGCCGAACCGACCCTCGCCGACCCGACCGCCGGCCACCCCTTCGGCCCCTCCGTCTAACCCTCCGCCATCCAGTCCGCTGAGCTGCCGCTCGCCGACCCGTCCGCCGAGCATCCCTTCCGGCCCCTCCGCCTAACCGCGCTCGGCCCCTCCGCCGAGCTTGCCGCTCGCCGACTCGCCCGCCGGGCATCCCTTCGGGACCTACGCCTAGCCGTCGTTCGGCCAGCCCGCCGAGCCGCCGCTCGCCGACCCGTCCATCGGGCATCGCCTCGGGCCTTCCGCGTTGCTCCGCCTTTGGCCAGTCCGCCGACCCGCCCCTCGCCGATCGACCGGCGAGCCCCCGCCTTTCGAGCCGTCGGCGGCGCCTTCCTTCGGCCAGTCCGCCGGGTCCATCCCAGGCCGTCAGCGGAGCCCGCCGCCCCGGCCTGAGCCGCCGCTGGTCCTCCGGCGTTCTCCGGATTTCCGGGTAGACTGCCGTCACGTGCGCTTTCTTAACGACCTCATCCCGCAGTACGACCTCACCTACGACGACGTCTTCATGGTTCCGGCCAGGTCCGACGTCGGCTCCCGGCTCAGCGTGGACCTCGCCACGACCGACGGCACAGGAACGACGGTTCCGCTGGTCATCGCGAACATGACCGCGGTCGCGGGGCGCCGGATGGCCGAGACGGTCGCGCGCCGCGGCGGGCTCGTGGTGATCCCGCAGGACATCCCCATCGAGGTGGTGGCCGAGGTCGTGTCATGGGTCAAGTCCCGGCACGTCGTCTACGAGACGCCCATCACCGTCCGGCCGACAGACACGGTCGGCGACCTGCTGAACCTGCTGCCGAAGCGCGCGCATGGCGCTGCGGTGGTACTCGAGGGCGAGCGGCCCGTCGGCGTGGTCACCGAGGCAGACGGCCTGGGAGTCGACCGGTTCACGCAGGTCGGGCAGGTCATGGCCCGCGATCTGCTGACAGTACCGTACGGAATCGCGCCCGAGGAGGCGTTCGAGCGCCTGAGCAAGGGACATCACCGGCTCGCTCCCGTCGTGCGCGAGGACGGCACCCTCGCAGGCCTGCTCACCCGGGAGTCCTCGCTGCGGGCGACCCTGTACACGCCCGCCGTGGACGACCGCGGCCGGCTGCGCATCGGCGCGGCGATCGGCGTCAACGGCGACGTGGTCGGACGGGCCAAGGCGCTGCTCGACGCGGGCATCGACGTCCTCGTGGTGGACACCGCGCACGGCCACCAGGAGAAGATGCTCACCGCGCTGCGGGCGGTACGCGGCCTCGACCCGCAGGTGCCGGTCGTCGCGGGCAACGTGGTCTCGGCCGTCGGCGTACGCGACCTCGTCGAGGCCGGTGCGGACATCATCAAGGTCGGCGTCGGCCCGGGCGCGATGTGCACCACCCGGATGATGACCGGCGTCGGCCGCCCGCAGTTCTCCGCGGTGCTCGAGTGCGCCGCCGCGGCCCGGGCGCTGGGCAAGCATGTCTGGGCGGACGGCGGCGTGCGCCACCCGCGCGACGTCGCGCTGGCGCTGGCCGCCGGGGCCTCGAACGTCATGGTCGGCTCCTGGTTCGCGGGCACGTACGAGTCCCCCGGCGACATCCAGCGGGACGGCGACGGGCGGCAGTACAAGGAGAACTTCGGGATGGCCTCGGCCCGCGCGGTCAAGCTGCGCACCGCCGAGGACTCGGCTTTCGAGCAGGCCCGCAAGGCGATCTTCGAGGAGGGCATCTCCTCCTCGCGGATGTACCTCGACCCCGGCCGCCCGGGAGTGGAGGACCTGATCGACTCGATCATCGCCGGCGTGCGCTCCTCCTGCACCTACGCGGGCGCCCGCTCCATCGAGGAGTTCCACGAGCGCGCGGTCGTCGGAATCCAGAGCGCCGCGGGCTACACCGAGGGCAAGCCGCTGCACAGCAGCTGGTAGTGCCGCCTGTGTCGGTCCCCGTCCATGGCCGGGGACCGACACGCATGTCAGCGGATGTCGGTCGGCCTGCTACGGCCTAGCGCTCAGATCTGGTCCTCGTCTCCGCTCTGGTTCGGGGTGTCCTGGCTCGACCCCTGCTCGTCCTGGTCCTGCCCGTCCTGGTCGCCCCAGTCATCCCGGTCGCCCTGGTCCTGGTCGAAGGACGGGTCCTGGGTGTCCTGGCCGAGCGTCGGGTAGTCCGGGTCCCGGTCCCAGTCGCCGGCCTGCGCGCTCGTGCCGACCGAGGCGCCGTGGCCGTTCCCGTTGCCGTTCCCACCCGCGTTGCCGGTGCTCTGCTGGTCCTGGCCGTCCTGACCCGCCGTCAGTTCGAAGCTGACGGGGTTGGACTTGGCGGCGAGGTGCTCGTCGTCACCCGAGTACTGGGCGACGATGGTGTGCCGGCCGAGCGGGATCTCGATCCGCTCGCTGGCCGGCCATGGCTGATCCCGACCGGCGGCTCGGGCTTGCCGTCCAGGAAGAACTCGATCTTGCCGGTCACCGCGTGGTGCCGGCTCTTGCCCTTGTGGTGCTTCTTGCCCTTCGTGCCGTGCCCGGCGCCCTTGTGGTGGCGGCCGGTGCCGTGCCCCTTCCCCTTGCCGGCCTTGCCCGGCTGGTCCTCGCCCTGGCCGGGCTGGTCCGCGCCCTTGCCGCCCGGGTCCTTGGCGGCGACCTGCTGCGTGGTGACCCGGGCGGTCACGGTGATCGGCTCGCCCGCCGCGACGTGCTTGGGCAGGTGCACCACGACCGCCGTCGGCGCGGGTTCGGCGCCGCCGCCCCCGCCGCCGGTATCGGCGGCCATGGCCGTCACGGGCGCGGCCAGGGCCGCGG
Source organism: Actinospica sp. (assembly GCF_035552695.1). Lineage (NCBI taxonomy): Bacteria > Bacillati > Actinomycetota > Actinomycetes > Catenulisporales > Actinospicaceae > Actinospica > Actinospica sp. Next base: position 14,039 of record NZ_DASZKT010000197.1, on the reverse strand, counting down.
CGCCGATGACGGACGTGGCGAGTACGCGATGGAACATGCGGGACATGCTTGAACCTCCTGGATCCTGGTCGCCGCCGTCGCGGGGATTCCGCGAGGAACGGGGCGACATGATCACGATCGCAGCGGGTGACGGCCCGTCACATCTGGCAATCGGCGTATATCGCGTACGGAAAAGGGACGGCTCCGGACGGGGGACACGCCAGGCGGGTTCACCCGAAGGCGGTAGCGCGCAGTGGAGGGGTTTCGAACTATAGTTCTAGTAGAGACGCTTGGACCGGTGAGATGGGCACGATCTGCCCGGACATCTCCGGATTCGCCGCACCGCGCGCCGCGCTGTGGCACAGTTGCCTCGACGAACGCCCGAAGGGCGCGCGGCCGGGGACGGGCGGTCTTGTCGGTGGCGCCCGGTAGCGTCGTGTGAGACGAGCCGGACCAGGCGGTTTTGGATACACGGAGGCAGAGAGAAATCATGGCGGCAGGAACAGACCGCGAGAAGGCGATCGACGCGGCCCTCGCGCAGATTGAGCGTCAGTTCGGCAAGGGCTCCCTGATGCGCATGGGAGATAAGACCCGTACGCCGATCGAGGTCATCCCCACCGGTGCGATCGCGCTGGACGTCGCGCTCGGCGTCGGCGGCCTGCCGCGCGGCCGGGTCGTCGAGATCTACGGTCCGGAGTCCAGCGGAAAGACGACGGTCGCGCTGCACGCGGTGGCCAACGCCCAGAAGGCCGGCGGCCTCGCCGGGTTCATCGACGCCGAGCACGCGCTCGACCCGGACTACGCCAAGGCCCTCGGCGTGGACACGGACAATCTCTACATCTCCCAGCCGGACAACGGCGAGCAGGCGCTGGAGATCGCGGACACGCTGATCCGCTCCGGCGCCCTCGACATCATCGTCATCGACTCGGTGGCCGCGCTGGTGCCGCGCGCCGAGATCGAGGGCGAGATGGGCGACTCGCACGTGGGCCTGCAGGCGCGGCTGATGAGCCAGGCGCTGCGCAAGATCACCGGCGCGCTCAGCCACTCGCGGACCACCGCGGTCTTCATCAACCAGCTGCGCGAGAAGGTCGGCGTCATGTTCGGCTCGCCGGAGACCACCACCGGTGGCCGGGCGCTGAAGTTCTACGCTTCGGTGCGCCTCGACGTGCGCCGGATCGAGACGCTCAAGGACGGCCAGGAGGCGGTGGCCAACCGCACCCGCGTCAAGGTGGTCAAGAACAAGGTGGCGCCGCCGTTCCGGCAGGCCGAGTTCGACATCGTCTACGGCGAGGGGATCAGCCGCGAGGGCGGCCTGATCGACATGGGCGTGGAGCACGGCTTCGTGCGCAAGTCGGGTGCCTGGTACACGTACGAGAGCGGCCAGCTCGGGCAGGGCAAGGAGAACGCCCGTACGTACCTGAAGGACAACCCGGACATCGCCAACGAGATCGAGAAGAAGATCAAGGAGAAGCTGGGCGTCGGGCCGCGCCTCGACGCGCCCGCCGAGGACAAGCCGGGCGAAGTGGTGCCGCGGCAGGCCGGCGCCGAGCCCGCGGCTGCCGCCGCGACCGCCGCGGCCAAGACCCCGCGTGCGTCGCGGGCCAAGGCGGCAGCTGCCGTCGCGGACACCGCCGCCGATCAGTGACCGGCCAGGCGAGGCGGTCTTTCGGCGCCCGGCGCGAGTCGTCGGGACCGTCGGCCGCCTCGCAGCAGGACCCCGAGGCGTACGCGCGGGGACTGGTGCTGGACTCCTTGACGCGCTCGGCGCGGACCAGGGGGCAGCTGGCGGAGCTGCTCAAGCGCAAGGAAGTGGCCGAGGAGGTCGCGGAGGCGGTCTTGGACCGCTTCACCGAGCTAGGGCTGATCGACGACGCGGCGTACGCGGAGGCGTTCACCCGGTCGCGGCACGAGCACAAGGGCCTGGGCAGCCGGGCCATCGCCTTCGAGTTGCGGCGCCGATCCGTGCCGGATGAGCTTGTGCAGGAGGCGGTGTCCGTGCTGGACACCGAGCAGGAGCAGCTGACGGCCTCGCGGCTGGCCAGGGAGCGGTTGGCCAGGATGAGCGGGCTCCCGCGCGAGGTTCAGACGCGGCGGCTGGCGGGATTCCTGGCCCGCAAGGGCTACGGCGGCGAAGTGGTGGGGCGAGCGGTCCGCGAGGCCTTGGCGAATGCGCGGGCCGAGGCCGAGGAGGACGGGTCCGACCCGGAGGACCTCGCGTTTCCCGCGGAATGACGACGGGCAGCGGAAGTTGACAGCGGGCTTGTGGACGGACGGAGCGCTGCGGGGGACCGTCGGTAGTAGCGGTGGGCGTGCGTGTGCTTCGAGGGCTGAGACAGCGGTGGGACAGGGACAGGTGCGTGGGCGCTCCGACGGGTCCAGCAGGTTGGCGCTGACGGGCGCTCGGGCGGACGACGGTTAGAGCGACAGACGCTGAGGGCTCCGTCGGATTGGCGTTGACGGGCGCTCGGGGCGAGGACGACGGCCAGAGCGACAGAAATTGAGGGCTCCGTCGAAGCGCTGTCGACGGGCGCTCAGGCGGGCGAAGGTGAGAACGACGCGCGCTGGAGGCTCCGTCGGATTGGCGTTGACGAGCGCTCGGGGCGAGGACGACGGCCAGAACGACGAAGGACGCGCGCCGGAGCCGGAGGTTCCGTCGGATTGGCGGCGATGGTCGGAACGACGTCGAATGCTTCGTCAGGGTCCGTGAGCGCTCCGTCAGGCTCGGTCAGGGTCCGGCAGGCTTTGCGGCGGGGTGGTCCTGATGGGCGGTCAGGAGGAGGACGACGGCCAGTCGCCGACCTTCGGGGGATTGGCCTTCAGGCCCTCGGGCGCCAGGGTCGAGTTGAAGATGGCGCGCCAGGTCCCGTTCGCGATGGCCTGGCTGAGCAGGTTGTCGATCGTCGTCTGGAGCACCGAGTCGCCAAGCGGGAGGCCGATGCCGTAGTACTGCGTGTCGGCGTGCGTGTCGATCAGCTTCAGGCTGCTCGAGTTCTGGTACGCGTAGCCGAGCAGCAGGGCGTAGTCGGTGTAGATCACGTCCGCCTGGTCGCTCTTCAGTGCCGACACGCATTCGCCGTAGGTGTTCTTCGTGACCGGGCTCTGCAGCGTCACGTCGCCGATCTGGGTCGAGTTGCTCACCTCGCACACCCTGGTGTTGCTGGTGATCGAGTCCAGGGCGGTGATCGAGGTGTTGCCGCGCGCGACGAGCAGCGCCTCGGGCGTGGTGAAGTACGGGCCCGCGAAGTCGACCAGCTTCGCGCGCGCCGAGTTGTACGAGTACGAGGCGATGACCAGGTCGACGGTGCCGTTCTCCAGCTCCGTCTCACGGTTCTGCGACGCGACCGGGGTGAACTGGATCTGCGAGCTGGAGAAGCCCAGGCCCGCGGCCACCAGTTGCGCGATCAGGATGTCGAAGCCGCTGTACGAGTTCTTGCTCGGATCGAAGAAGCCGAGGCCGGGCTGGTCGGCCTTGACGCCGATGACGATCTGGCCGGCGTCGTTGTTCCGCTGCTTCATCCGTATCCAGGTCTGCGACTGCGCCAGATTCAGCGCGGAGTTCACCGGGAAGTCCCCGGTCGTCGCGAGCGGGGAGATGGTGACGCAGCCCTCCGTCAGCGCCGCGGCGCCGATGGCCGCCACCGCCAAGCCGAGGAACCCCCGTCGATGCATGTTCGTCCCCACCGTGTCGTACCCACCCTCCCCGTCGTACCCGAAGCCTCGCGGTCTCGACGTTGAAAGGTAGCGTGAATCAGTCCCGCTCGTCACCCCGGATGATAACGGTCGGATAACGGCAGAGGCTGTCTGCCAGGGGACATATCCTGGAACCATGGCGCAGCGAGACGACGTGAAGAGTTACGACATCCGCACCTACGGGTGCCAGATGAACGTGCACGACTCCGAGCGCCTGGCCGGACTGCTGGAGCAGGCGGGCTACGTGCGCTCGCCCGCGGGCGAGGAGGCGGACGTCGTCGTCTTCAACACCTGCGCGGTGCGCGAGAACGCGGACAACCGGCTCTACGGCAACCTCGGGCACCTGGCCTCGGTCAAGGCCCGCAAGCCCGGCATGCAGATCGCCGTCGGCGGCTGCCTGGCCCAGAAGGACCGCGGCGAGGTGCAGCGGCGCGCGCCCTGGGTGGACGTCGTCTTCGGCACGCACAACATCGGCTCGCTGCCCGTCCTGCTCGAGCGCGCCCGGGTGCAGGAGGAGGCGCAGCTGGAGATCAAGGAGTCTCTGGAGGCCTTCCCGTCCACGCTCCCGACCCGCCGCGAGTCCGCGTACGCGGCGTGGGTGTCGATCTCCGTCGGCTGCAACAACAAGTGCACGTTCTGCATCGTGCCCGCGCTGCGGGGTACGGAGCGGGACCGGCGCCCCGGGGAGATCCTGCGCGAGATCGAGGCGCTGGTGGCCGAGGGCGTGGTCGAGATCACCCTGCTCGGGCAGAACGTGAACTCCTACGGCGCCGAGTTCGGCGACCGCGCGGCCTTCTCCAAGCTGCTGCGCGCCTGCGGCGGGATCGACGGGCTCGAGCGGGTCCGCTTCACCTCCCCGCACCCGCGCGACTTCACCGACGACGTGATCGAGGCGATGGCCGAGACACCCAACGTCATGCCCTCGCTGCACATGCCGCTGCAAAGCGGATCGGACGCGGTGCTGCGGGCGATGCGCCGTTCCTACCGGCGCGAGCGCTACCTGGGCATCATCGAGCGGGTGCGCGAGGCCATTCCGCACGCGGCGATCACCACGGACATCATCGTCGGCTTCCCGGGCGAGACCGACGCCGACTTCGAGCAGACCCTCGAGGTCGTGCACGAGGCCCGCTTCGCCTCGGCGTTCACCTTCCAGTACTCCAAGCGGCCAGGCACCCCGGCCGCCGAGATGGCGGACCAGGTGCCGAAGGAAGTCGTGCGGGAGCGCTACGACCGCCTCACCCCGCTCCAGGAGGAGATCTCCTGGGCCGAGAACCGCGCGCTGATCGGCACCGAGGTCGAGCTGCTGGTAGCGGAGGGCGAGGGCCGCAAGGACGGCGCGACGCACCGGCTCTCCGGGCGTGCGCGGGACAACAGGCTGGTGCACTTCAGCGTCGCCGACACCGCGGCCGCCGACCTGCCGCGGCCCGGCGACGCGGTGACGGTCGTGCTGACGCAGGCCGCGCCGCACCACCTGATCGCGGACGGTGCGAGCGGCGGCTCGGCCATCCGCACGCTGCGCCGGCTCCGGTCGGGGGACGCGTGGCAGGCCAGGCAGGACGCGCCCGCCGAGCAGGCCAAGCCGACCGTCACGCTGGGCATGCCGTCGATCGGGATTCCGGCGCCGCTGCCCGCCGCTCCGTCCTGCGGCTGACGATGGCGGGCAACCGGGTCATCGCCGTGGTCGGGCCGACGGCCGCGGGCAAGTCGGATCTCGGCATCGCGCTCGCCCGCGAGTTCGGCGGCGAGGTGGTCAACGCCGATTCCATGCAGCTCTACCGCGGCCTGGACATCGGCACGGCGAAGCTCACCGAGGCCGAGCGCGAGGGTGTGCCGCATCACCTGCTCGACATCTGGGACGTGACGGAGCGGGCGGCCGTCGCCGAATACCAGAGGCTGGCGCGGGCGGCGGTGGACGCGCTGCTGGCCGCGGACCGCGTTCCCGTGCTGGTCGGCGGTTCGGGGCTGTACGTGGACGCCGTGCTCGGCGGCTTCGACTTCCCGGGCACCGATCCCGCGATCCGCGCGCGACTCGAAGCGCGGTTGGCGGACGAGGGGTCCGCCGCGCTGCACGCCGAACTGGCCGCGCTCGACCCGCGATCCGCCGTGGCGATCCTGCCGTCCAACGGGCGACGCATCGTCCGCGCGCTCGAGGTCGTGCTACTGACGGGGGCTCCATTCCAGTCCTCGCTGCCCGAGGCGGGTGACCACTATCCGGGTACCGTCCGCATCGGGCTCGGCATCGAGAAGGCGGAGCTGGACGAGCGGATCACCAGGCGCGTCGACGCCATGTGGGACAAGGGCCTGGTCGACGAGGTCGTCGGGTTGATCCCGCGGGGTCTGCGCGAGGGCGAGACGGCCAGCCGCGCACTCGGGTACCAGCAGGTTCTCGACTTCCTCGACGGCCACTGCACCGAGCAGGAGGCCCGCGACCTGACCGCTCTCAAGACGCGGCAGTTCGCCCGCCGTCAGGAGAAGTGGTTCCGGCGCGCGCAGGACACCGTGTGGCTCGAACGGAACCGCGGCGACCTGATCTCGGCGGCGACCAAGGCTGTCGCCGCCGCCGCGTAGCATTGACCACATGATCCCGTTCACCAAGGGCCACGGCACCGAGAACGACTTCGTCATCATCGAGGACGTCGATGCCACCTTCGATCCGGCGCCCACCTGGGTCGCGGCCGTCTGCGATCGCCGCGCCGGTATCGGGGCGGACGGACTGCTGCGCGTGGTGCCGACGGCGGCGATGCCGGGCTACGAGCAGGATGCGGCCGAGGCGCCCTGGTTCATGGACTACCGCAATGCCGATGGCTCGATCGCCGAGATGTGCGGCAACGGCACGCGGGTCTTCGCCCGCTACCTCGTCGCGCACGACCTGGCCAAGCCGGGCCGGTTCGGCATCGCGACGCGCGGCGGGGTCAAGCACATGGTCGTGCCGGAGGACGGCGGCGACATCACCGTCGACATGGGCCGCTCGACCTGGCCCGCCGAGTCCGCCGAGGTGCTGGTCGGGGATCGCTGGCTGCCCGCGGTGAACGTGGACATGGGCAATCCGCACGCGGTCGTGTTCGTGGACGACGTCGCCGAGGCCGGGCGGCTCACGCAACGGCCCGAACTGCGGCCGGAAAGCGCGTATCCGCACGGCGTGAACGTCGAGTTCGTCGCGCCGGTCGGACGTCATCGGGTCGAGATGCGGGTATTCGAGCGCGGATCCGGCGAGACACGGTCCTGCGGTACGGGTGCGTGTGCTGCGATGGTGGCCGCGGCGCGCAGGGACGGCGCCGAGCCGGGGACGCCGTATCAGGTACGCGTGCCGGGCGGTGTGCTGCACATCGTCGAGCACGAAGACGGGCGGATCGAGATGACCGGGCCCGCGGTGCTCGTCGCGACGGGGCAGATCCTTCCGGACGGCCTGCGGAGCTGACGCGCGGTCAGCCGCCCTGCGGCGTCGGCGAATCCGGCCGACTCAAGTGACTCAGGCCCCGAAGATCCGGCGCGTGTAGTTGTTGGCGAAGACGCGGTCCGGGTCGGTCTTCTCCCGCACGGCCAGGAAGTCCGCGAAGCGCGGATAGGCCTCGGCCAGATAGTCGTGCTCGCGGGTGTGCAGCTTGCCCCAGTGCGGGCGGCCGCCGTGCGCCAGCATGATCTCCTCGGCCTGGTCGAAGTAGCGCGTCTGGTCCATCCCCTGGAACATGTGGAACGCCACGTACGCGGTGTCCCGACCGTGCGCGGTGGACAGCCACAGGTCGTCGGAAGGGGCGCAGCGCACCTCGATCGGGATGCTGATCCGCAGGTTCTCCCGCACGATCATCCGCTCGACCTCGCGTAGCGCCGGGACCGCGGCCTCGACCGGCAGCGCGTACTCCATCTCCAGGAACTTGAAGGTGCGGGTCGTGGTGAACACCCGGTCCGAGCGGTCGACGTAGGTGCGCGCCGACAGGGCCCGCGAGGAGATCTTGTTGATCGCCGGGATCGCGCGCGGCGCGGCGCGGCCGACCCGGCAGACGCCGGTGAACAGCTTGTTCGACAGGAGTTCGTCCTCAAGCCACTCGCGCCGGCGGGAGAGCGGCCGCGCCGGGCCCTCGGTCCGGTTGTTGCGCTTCGTCGCGGTCATCGGGGTGTGCGGGAACCAGAAGAACTCGAAGTGGTCGTTCTGCGTGCGCAGCTCGTCGAAGCGCTCGAGCACCTCGTCCAGCCGCAGCGGCTCCTCGTGCGCCTCCAGCAGGAACCCGGGCTCGGTGCGGAAGGTGACGGCGGTGATCACGCCGATGGTGCCGACGGAGATCCGGGCCGCCTCGAACAGGTCCGGGTGCGACTGCGCGGAGCAGGCCACGATGCTGCCGTCGGCGAGCACCACCTCCAGGCCCGCGACCTGCGCCGCGATCGACGCGCTGGCCCGGCCGGTGCCGTGCGTGCCGGTGCCGATCGCGCCGGAGACGGTCTGCGCCTGGATGTCGCCCATGTTCGTCAGCGCGAGGCCCTGCTCGGCAAGCAGCTCGTTCAGCCGCCACAGCGGCATCCCGGCCTCGGCGGTCACCAGGCCGGTCGCGTGGTCCGCGCCGCGCAGCCGGGCCAGGTTGCCGAGGCGGATCTGCACGCCGTCGGTGACCGCGGCCGCCGTGAAGGAGTGGCCGCTGCCCACCGGCTTGACCGTCAGGCCGCGTGCCGCGGCGTCCCGCACCGTCTCGGCGACCTCCTGCGGGCTCGACGGGGTCGCCACACGCTGCATCCGGGAGTGCTGGTTCCCGGCCCAGTTGCTCCAGGTCCGGGTCGCCGGTGCGGTGGTCGAAGTGCTCATCCTGGGGGCCAATCTAGCTGGGGGCGACGGTGGTCGAAGTGCGCACTCAGCGGTCGCTCGACAAGCGGACAGCCAACTTGACCGTAGACCTGGCGTCAAGAGGTGCCGGATCATCGTGCGAGGATTTGTTCATGCCGGAAACGCTGCCTTACGACGCTCTGCTGCTGCTCTCCTTCGGCGGTCCGGAGGGGCCGGAGGAGGTGGTCCCGTTCCTGGAGAACGTCACGCGCGGTCGCGGAATCCCGAAGGAGCGGCTCGCCGCGGTCGGTGAGCACTACTTCCTGTTCGGCGGGGTCAGCCCGATCAACGCGCAGTGCCGGGCCCTGATCGCCGGGATCGAACGCGAATTCGCGGCGCACGGCCTGGAGATCCCGGTCTACTGGGGGAACCGGAACTGGCGGCCGTATCTCGCCGACACGTTGAAGCAGATGGCCGGGGACGGCGTGAAACGAGCGCTCGTTTTCGTCACTTCGGCCTATTCGTCGTACTCCGGCTGCCGCCAGTATCGGGAAAACCTCGCGGAGGCGGTGGAGCAGGCGGGCGTCGCGGGGGTGCTGAGCCTGGACAAGATCCGGGCTTATTTCGACCACCCGGGCTTCGTCGGGCCCTTCGCCGACGCGACCGTCGCAGCGTTCGAAGATCTCGGCGAAGGCGTGCGCGAGCGAGCCGAGTTGGTGTTCGTGACGCACTCGGTTCCCTTGTCCTACAGCGAAACCAGCGACTACATGCCGCAGCACGAGGCCGTCGCGCAGCTCGTCGCCGACCGGGTGGCCGGGCACTTCGGACGCGCCGAGCAGCCGTGGAAACTCGTCTACTGCAGCCGCAGCGGCCCGCCGACGCAGCCCTGGCTGGAGCCGGACGTGTGCGACCATCTGCGCGAGCGCGCGGCGGCCGGCGCCGAGGCCGTTGTGCTGGTGCCGATCGGGTTCGTCTCCGACCACATGGAAGTCATCTACGACCTGGACACGCAGGCCGCCGAGGTCGCCGCGAAGCTCGGCCTGGCGATGGCCCGCGCCGCGACCCCCGGCACCGCGCCCGCCTTCGTCTCGCTCGTCCGCGATCTGCTGACGGAGCGCGCCGCGGTGGAGCGCGGCGAGCAGGTCGAGCGTGCCGGACTGAGTGCGCGCGGGCCGATGCCGGACATCTGCGCCGCCGGCTGCTGCCCGAATCCGCGCGTGCAGGGCAAGCCCGCCCTGTGCGGCAGGGACTGAAGGGGACGAACGTGACTGTGGACGCACGTGAACTGCTGGAGGTCGCCCGCGCCGCGGCCGCCGAGGCGGGCAAGCTGCTCGTGGAGGGGCGCCCCGCGGATCTCGGTGTGGCGCAGACGAAATCCAGCCCGACCGACGTGGTCACCGAGATGGACACCGCCGCGGAGCGGATCATCCGTGCGGCGATCCGGCGGCACCGGCCGGAGGACGGGTTCCTCGGCGAGGAGGGCGGCTCCGAGTCCGGCACCAGCGGCGTGCGCTGGGTGGTCGACCCGATCGACGGGACCGTGAACTACCTCTACGGCCTGCCCGCCTGGGCGGTGTCGATCGGCGCCGAGGCGGACGGCGTGGCCCTGGCGGGCGTCGTGCTGGCACCGCAGCTGGGCGAGGAGTACACGGCCGTGCGCGGCGAGGGTTCCTGGCTCGGCGGGCGGCGGCTGCGGGCGAACGAGCCGGACGGCCTGGCCCAGTCGCTGGTCGCCACCGGCTTCGGCTACCGCGCGGAACGGCGCGAGGTGCAGGGCCGGATCGTGGCCGGGCTCATCGGACAGGTGCGGGACATCCGGCGCGGCGGCAGCGCGGCGCTGGACCTGTGCTCGGTGGCGACCGGCCGCGTGGACGCCTACTTCGAGCGGGGCACGCACGCCTGGGACCGGTCGGCGGGCGGATTGATCGCGGAAGAGGCGGGTGCCCGGGTGGAGGGTTTCCACGGGGCTCCCGCCTCGGAGGCGATGGTGCTGGCTGCCGGTTCCGCACTGTTCCCGGCCCTGCACGGCGCCCTGGCCGCCCTGGGAGCGGACGACCGGGATTACTGATTGCTGCTCGCTGGACTCTCGTGGGGGTGGAGGGGTGGACGCGCCGCGCGGCTCAGGCGGCGATCGCGTGGATCGTGGTGTCGACGCCGTGGTCGGCCGCGATGCGAAGCAGCGAATCGAGCTCACCCTGCTCGACCTGGACCGCGTAGACGTCGCGCGCGGATACGGCGCTGCGCAGTGCGGCTTCGGTGTCCTCGATCCTCTGGCGCAGACGGGCGGCGAACTCTCCCATGGTGCTCCTTAGTGCTTACGGTGCTCTGTTCGACGGGCTCCGCTCGGAACGGCATGGGGAGGCCGGGCCGAGCCTTGTCGCCCGACGCGCCGCGGTGGGGGTCGCGGGCCTCGCGCCGGGACGAGGACGGATGCGCTGCGTGCCCACACCCCGGCGGTTCGCTGGTTCGGGGCGGCTGTGTTGGGCCGTACGAGTCAGGTTTCCCCGGCCTCACAGCTTCAAACGGCCGAGCCGAACTGTTCACGCACTCCTTAGGTCGTCGGGTGGATGATGGCCGAAGGGGCCGGTGGCGGCCCTGCTTCGGGTGTTGGCGGAGAGGCGGAGCGGTGCGGGTTCTGGTGGTCGAGGACGAGCAGCTGCTCGCGGACGCGATCGCGCGCGGCCTGCGCCGGGAATCGATGGCCGTGGACGTCGTCTACGACGGCGGGCAGGCCTGGGAGCGCATCGGGGTCAACGACTACGACGTGGTCCTGCTGGACCGGGATCTGCCCGGAATGCACGGCGACGAATTGTGTCGCCGCGTCATCGAGGCGGGCGGGTCGAGCCGGATCCTGATGCTGACGGCGGCCTCCGAGGTCTCCGACCGGGTGGCCGGGCTCAGCCTCGGCGCGGACGACTACCTCGGCAAGCCGTTCGCCTTCAGCGAACTCGTCGCGCGGGTGCGGGCGCTCGGGCGCCGCGCGATGCCGCCGGTGCCGCCAGTGCTGGAGGTGGCGGGCGTGCGGCTGGATCCGTCGCGCCGCGAGGTCACCCGGAACGGAGAGCCGGTCTCGCTGGCCCCCAAGGAGTTCGCCGTGCTCGAGGTGCTGATGCGTGCCAACGGAACCGTCGTGAGCGCGGAGCAGCTGCTGGAAAAGGCCTGGGACGAGAACGCGGATCCGTTCACGAATGTCGTCCGGGTCACGGTGATGACCTTGCGGCGGCGGCTCGGTGAACCTCAGGTGGTCAAGACGATTCCGGGCTCCGGATACCGGATCGGCTGACCGGCATGGAGCACGAAGGCCCCGACTCGGACCCCCTGGGCCGCACGATCGTCCCGCTCACCGCCACGGGTCAGTACACGCAGGCGACCGCGATGCCGGGGCCCACGCGCGTCCGCCGCGGCCTGACCGTCCGCGCGAAGCTGTCACTGGTCTTCGTCGCGCTCTTCTTCGTCTTCGGCACCCTGCTCACCGCCGTGACTTACTTTCTGGTGCGCTGGCGGCTCTATCATCCGCGTGCTGATCTACCGAGCCGGTGCCGGCTCTCGGAGGCGCAGAAGCTCGCCGGGCAGCACCTCACGGCGGCCCAGCAGATCCAGTGCGCGGTCGTCGTGCGCTCGGACACCCTGCAGCAGATCCTCATCGCGGCGGGGCTCGGGATCGTCGCCATCGCGCTGCTGGTCTTCGGGTTCGGCTACTGGCTGGCCGGGCGGGTGCTGCGGCCGCTGAGCAACGTCACGGCGACGGCGCGGCGGATCGCGCGGCGCGGGGACGGACTCCTCGACGCCCGGGCCCGATTGGCCCCGCAGGGTCCGCGTGACGAGCTGTACGAGCTGGCCGCGACCTTCGACGAGATGCTCGACCGGCTCGACGCCGCCTTCGAGAGCCAGCGGCGGTTCACCGGCAACGCCTCGCACGAGCTGCGCACGCCGCTCGCCGTCGGCAGAACCCTCCTGGAGGTCACCCTCGCGGACCCGGACACGCCGCCGGACACCGTCGTGCTCGCGCAGGGCCTGCTGGCGAACAACCAGCGCTCCGAGCAGATGATCGAGGGCCTGCTGGCGCTGTCGAAGGCCGACCAGGCGGTGCTCGCGCCGGGCCCGGTTCGTTGGAACGACGTCGTGGGCGGCGTCGTGGCGCTCGGCGGCGCCGAGGCCGCGCAACGCGGGCTCCAGCTGCGTACCCAGCTCAATCCGGTGGTCGTGCGCGGCGACGGCCCGCTGCTCGAGCAGGTCGCGACGAACCTCGTGCACAACGCGATGCGGCACAACGTCCACGACGGTACGGGCGGCTGGGTCGACGTGGTCACCTACGACCAGGGCGAGTACGGGCTGCTCGTCGTCGCCAACAGCGGACCGCCGGTGCCGCCGGAGATCGTCGAATCGCTGTTCGAGCCGTTCCGGCGGCTGCGGACCGAAGGCGCGCCGCCGAAGCCGGGGGACCGCGGCGCGGGCCTCGGCCTGTCCATCGTGCGCTCGATCGTCCGGGCGCACGGCGGACGGATCGGGGTGCAGGCGCGGCCCGGAGGCGGGTTGATCGTCCGGGTCTGGGTGCCGACGGACACTGCCGGGAGCTAGTCGATCCGGCGCAGCTCGCGCGCGTAACGCCGCCCGTTGGCCACGTAGCGCCGCACGGCGTCCTCGAAGCTGCCGGGCTGCACGGCGTCCGCACGGATCTTGGCGGGCACTCCGAGGGCCATCGCACCCGCCGGGACCTCCGTGCCCGGGGAGACGACCGCTCCGGCCCCCACGAGGGCCCCGGAGCGGACCACGACCCGGTGCAGCACGACGCTTCCGGAACCGATGAGGCAGCCGTTTTCGACCTCGCAGCCCTCCAAATGGGCAATGTGACCAACAACACAATCGCTGCCGATCTTGGTCTCCAGCTCCTCTGTGGCGTGCACCACAGTGCCGTCCTGGATCGAGGTCCGCTCGCCGACGGTGATCCGCCCGTAGTCGCCGCGGAGCACGGCGCCGGGCCAGACGGTGCTGCCCGCGCCCACGCTGACCTGGCCGATCACGGTGGCCTCCGGGTGGACGTAGGCCTCGGGGTGGATCTCGGGAACATGGTCGCCGAGGGCGTAGACGGGCATCGCGAGACCTTTCCAAACTCGGCGTGGTCAGTCGGGAACCATCCTGCCAGACCACCCGTTCGGTTGATTCGAGTGGGTGTCGGTTGCGTAACGGCGCTTGAAGTAAGGCAAAATCTGCGCTTCGTATCGGGCACAACTTCGGCGCTCGATGCGTTACGTGCCCTGAACGACCTGTGAACCGCCTGAAGGGGGAGAGGGAAGATGGCTACCGACTACGACACGCCGCGCAAGACTGACGATGAACTGAACGAGGACTCCCTGGAGGAGCTGAAGGCCCGGCGTGTCGACAAGACCGCTGCCGTGGTCGACCTGGAGGAGGGCGACAACGAGTCGCTCGAACTGCCAGGCGCCGACCTGTCCAATGAGGAGCTGAGCGTGCGGGTCCTGCCTCGGCAGGCCGACGAATTCACCTGCTCGCGTTGCTTCCTGGTGCATCACCAGTCGCAGCTCGCCTTCGAGCGCGACGGACAACCGGTGTGCCGGGACTGTGCGTGAGCCGGAGGGCTCAGCCGGTCGCGGGGGGGGGG
>NZ_DASZKT010000196.1:0-3220 GCF_035552695.1 Actinospica sp. | reverse complement strand
CCTCACGCCGGGCGGAGCATCGGCGGGTTGAGCAGTGTCACGTCGCCGCGCTTGAACAATTGCGCGGGACGTCCGCCCTGCCGCGTCGTGGTGCCGCCCGACGGAAGGACGTAGCCGGGCGTGCCGGTGACCTTCCGGTGGAAGTTGCGCGGGTCCAGCTCGACTCCCCAGACCGCCTCGTACACGCGGCGCAACTCGCCGACGGTGAACTCCGGCGGGCAGAAGGCCGCGGCCAACGGCGTGTACTCCAGCTTCGAACGGGCCCGCTCCACGCCGTCGACCAGGATCTGCTCGTGGTCGAAGGCGAAGGCCGCGCGCTCGCTCTTGCGCCGGCCGTCCGCGACGTCCGCACGGCCCGCGTGGGTCATCACGTGATCCGCATCCAGCACGTTCGGGAACAGGTCGGGCAGCAGGTCGGCGACCGGGGCCCAGTGCGCGTCCGCCGCGTCGCCGCCGGCCGTGGGCGACGGGAGGTCCGGGGCCAGCGCGAGGTAGGCGACCGACACGACGCGCATCCGGGGATCGCGGTCCACCGCACCGTACGTCGCGAGCTGCTCCAGGTGCACGGGCAGGTCGGCGAGCCCCGTCTCCTCGGCCAGCTCCCGCTTCGCCGCCTCGCCCAACGACTCGCCCGGCCGCACGAACCCGCCCGGCAGCGCGGTCCGCCCCACGAAGGGCTCCTCGCCGCGCCGGATCATCAGGGCACTCAGCCGCGATTCGCGGACGGTGAGGACCACGAGGTCCACGGTGACGGCGAAGGCGGGGAAGCGCGCCGGGTCGTAGGGCTCGGACTCGGTCATGGCGGCCATCATATATCGTCCTAATGACGATAAATAACCGGTGTAGGCCGTTCATCTCAGTGCTCGTCTATGTACTCGCGCGGTTCCCGCTACACCCCCACCTCGGCCATCGACTCCAGCCTGCGCGCCGTTCCGTGCGAGGCCGCGCGCACCAGCGCGGGTCCGACGCCGCGCTCCAGCCCGGCCTGGATCAGCACTGCGAGCGGATAGTCCGGGATCGCGGTGAGCGCCCGATCCAGCGTCAGCGCGGCCCACGCTCCCCAGCCCAGCGCCCACGAGGCCCAGGCCGCCACCGAGTACCCGGCCGCGGCCTGATCCGCGGTGACCGCGCGCCGCGCCAACTCGACAGAGAGTGCCACGGCCTGCCCGGCCCGCTCCGTCGCGCACCAGGTGGCGAGGTAGTCGCGCACGCGGACGTCCGTCACTCCGAGCAGCAGCCTGGCCGCGGTCTCGTCCGGCAACTGCCAGCCGGGGCCCTCGACGCTCGAGCCCACCTCGTCGGCCAGCGCCCACAGTTCGCGGACCTCCTGCCAGCTGGGCGGGACCACGCCCCACCGCTCCCCGGTCCGCGCCTCCTCGGCCTTGACGAGCGCCGTGCAGGCCGCGCGGGTGCGCTCGACCGTGCCGGCCGAATACGGTTCGAGGCTGGTGGCCAGCGCGCCGCGGCTCGGCAGCACGGCCAGCCCGGAGTACGTGCTGAGCGCGGCGACCTCGCTCGCCGCCGGATCGATCGGGGTGCCCTCCGGCGGGCAGCAGTCCGCGCGCTCGCACAGGAAGGACCACCACCGCTCGGCGGCCACGAACATCGAGTCCAGCGGCATCAGGCCCCTACGACGCAGCTGGGTGCAGAGGATCACGGAGAGCCTGCGGTAGAGCGAGGGCAGCGGATCCACCCCGGCCCGCGGATAGATCAGCACGATCGCCTCCACCGCGTGCTCGTCGAGCAGCCGCTCCACGGCCCAGCGCGCGAACCGGGCCGGATCCCGTTCCACGTCGCCGAGATCCACCCGCATCCCGTGGCAGATCGACGAGCGGCCGCCCGCCCCGTGCGGACTGAGCCCGAGGACCACCACGCTGTCGTCCGGGACGAAGCCGAAGAAGTGCGGCACCGCCGCGGCCACCTGCCCCGGGCTGTTCAGCTTGACCGTCACCTCGCCGAAGACCCCGCCCCCGCCGGCCGCGTCGACCCCGGTCGCGATCTGGAATCCCTCGAAACGGTCCGCCGCCATCACCGCGGCCGAGGCCTCGTCCTCGGCCACCCTCCACTCGTCGTTCATCGCCTTCGTCTCCCTCCGCGCGAACCGCCACCTCACGCCCCAGGTCAGGGGCGCGACGCCTGTCGAGAGCAACGATCTTCGAAGCGGGCGGAATTGTCGCGGCACGAATCGCACCCTGTGCATAGACCCCGCCTGTGGATAACACCCCTCGCCCGTTCGGAGCAGGCGATCATATGCTCAATGCGCCTATTCGGCGAGATTCGGCAAGATCTCAGCAGGCTCTCAGCGCAACGGAAGAGACTGGTTGCATGCGCATTCTTGTGGTGGACGACGATCAGGCGGTTCGGGACTCGCTGCGTCGCTCCCTGGCGTTCAACGGATACGACGTCGAACTGGCCGCGGACGGCCTCGCGGCACTCGAGTCGATCGCCCGCAACCGTCCCGACGCCGTGGTGCTCGACGTGATGATGCCGCGGCTCGACGGCCTGGAGGCCTGCCGGCGGCTGCGTTCGGCCGGGGAGGACCTGCCGATCCTGGTGCTCACCGCCCGCGACGCCGTCTCCGACCGGGTCGCCGGCCTCGACGCGGGCGCGGACGACTACCTGCCCAAGCCCTTCGCGCTGGAGGAGCTGCTCGCCCGGCTGCGCGCCCTGCTGCGGCGCACCCAGCCCGCGCTCAACAGCGACAACGGCAAGCTGGCCTTCGCCGATCTGACGCTGGATCCGCTGGCCAGGGAGGTCACCCGTGGCGAGCGCACCGTGCGCCTGACCCGCACCGAGTTCAACCTGCTCGAGCTGCTGATGCGCCACCCGCGCCAGGTCCTGACGCGCTCGCAGATCCTCGAGGAGGTCTGGGGCTTCGACTTCCCGACCACCGCGAACTCGCTCGAGGTGTACGTCGGCTACCTGCGCAGGAAGACCGAGGCGGAGGGTGAGACGCGGCTGATCCACACCGTACGAGGGATCGGCTACGCCCTGCGTGAGACGGCGCCATGAGCACTGGCACCAAGGCGGCCGCGCGTTCCCGGCGTCCGCGCGTAAGGCTGCGCAAGATCGTGCTGCGCCGGTGGTTCACCCGGCACACGTTCAGATCGCGGATAACGATGCTGGTCGTGGCGGCGGTGGGTCTCTCCGTGGCCCTCGGCGCGCTGATCAGCTACATCGCGCTCAGCAGGACGATCAATGACAATCTGGACAATGACCT
>NZ_DASZKT010000195.1:0-3228 GCF_035552695.1 Actinospica sp. | reverse complement strand
GTTCACCGCCGGCCAGCTGCTGCTCGAGGCGGGCACCGGGGACGAGGCGCAGGCCGCCGAGACGCTCGAGGCGAGCTACGAGGGCGACGACATCCAGATCGCGTTCAACCCGCAGTACCTGCTCGACGGGCTGACCGTGCTGGACTCCGACACCGTCCGGATCTCGTTCACCACGTCGGCCAAGCCCGCCGTGATCACCGGCAAGCCCGCGGCGGACCACGCGCCCGACTACCGCTACCTGCTGATGCCGATCCGGCTCGGCGGCTGAGGGCGGGCGGACGAGCAGGACGGCAGTAGCCTGAGACACTGTGCATCTCACCCGGCTCGCGCTGACCGACTTCCGCTGTTACCCGGCGGCGGACGTTCCGCTGGAGCCCGGCGTGACCTCGTTCACCGGCGCGAACGGCGAGGGCAAGACCAACCTGGTCGAGGCGGTCGGCTACGTCGCGACCCTGGCCAGCCACCGGGTCGCCACCGACGCGCCGTTGGTGCGCAGCGGCGCCGAGCGGGCCATCGTGCGGGCCGCGGTGACCGCGGCGGACCGCAGCAGCCTGGTCGAGATCGAGATCAACCCATCCCGCGCCAACCGGGCCAGGCTCAACCGGGCAGCGGTACAGCGGCCCCGGCAGGTACTCGGCGTGCTGCACGCCGTGCTGTTCGCTCCCGAGGACCTCGCCCTGGTGAAGGGCGACCCGGGCGAGCGCCGCCGCTACCTCGACGACCTGCTGATCCAGTCCGCGCCGCGGTACGCGGGGGTCCGGTCCGACTACGACCGGGTCGTCAGGCAGCGGACGGCGCTGCTGAAGTCGGCGCGAGCCAGGCCGCCGGGCAACCGGCCGATGCTCGGCGCCCTCGACGCCTGGGATGAGCAGCTGGTCCGCACCGGCGCCGAGCTGATGGCCGGGCGGCTCGAGCTGGTCGGCGCGCTGCGGCCGCTGGCGGTCAAGGCGTACGCCGCGGTGTCCGGCGACGAGTGCGCCGTGGAGCTCACCTACCGCCCCTCGCTGCGGGACAAGGCGGAGCCGGCGGCCGACCAGGAGCAGCTGGCGGCCAGCCTGCGCGAGGCGCTTGCCGAGTCCCGTGGCGCCGAGCTGGAGCGGGCGGTCTGCCTGGTCGGCCCGCACCGCGACGAGCTGGAGCTGCGCATCGGCGAGCTGCCCGCCCGCGGCTACGCGAGCCACGGCGAGTCCTGGTCGTTCGCGCTCGCCCTGCGGCTGGCCGGCTACGAGCTGCTCCGCTCGTCCGGCGATGACCCGGTGCTGCTGCTCGACGACGTGTTCGCCGAACTCGACGGGCAGCGCAGGGACCGGCTCGCCGCGCTCGCGGCCGCCGCCGAGCAGGTCATCGTCACTGCCGCGGTGCCGGCCGACCTGCCCACTGCCATGGCCACCACCAGGTTCGACGTGTCCGGCGGGGTGATCACTCGTGCCGGGTGAGGACGCCGAGCGCCAGATCAGCAGCGCCCGGGAGGCGCTCGCCGCCGCCGTGCAGGACGCCAGGGCCCGGGACGACAGGCCGGCCTCTGCGCGTTCGGGACGTAAAAATTTTCCCGAACGGAGCAACGCTGACCCCGCTGCGCAGCGCGGCGGGCGCAGCGAGGATCCGCAGCCGCTGGGCGCGGCGATCACCCGGCTGCTGGCCGAGCGCGGATGGCAGCAGCAGGCGGCGGTCGGCTCGGCGTTCGGCCGCTGGGAGGAGATCGTCGGCCCGGAGCTCTCCGCGCACGCCCGGCCGGACGGGTTTGCCGACGGCGAGCTGCTGATCGTGGCCGACTCCACCGCCTGGGCCACCCAGCTGCGGCTACTCGCCGCGACGCTAGTGCGGCGGCTCAACGCGGAACTCGGTGACGGGACGGTCCGGCGGGTCAAGGTCAGGGGGCCGGCGGGGCCGCCGCGCAAGCCAGGCGCGTGGCGCGCGCCGGGGGGCCGGGGGCCGCGCGACACCTACGGCTGAACAAGCCCGTTTCAGACGGTACTCGCAGGTAAAATGGTACAGCGCACCCGGGTAGATGACGCTGGGGTCTGATGGCGCAGTGTCTGGGTAGCGCGCTGTACCGGCAGGAGGGGTTCAGAAACTTTGTCGTCCTACGACGCACGCTCGATCACCGTTCTTGAAGGCCTCGAGGCGGTCCGCAAGCGACCCGGCATGTACATCGGCTCCACTGGTGAGCGCGGACTGCACCATCTCGTCCAGGAAGTCGTGGACAACTCGGTGGACGAGGCGCTGGCCGGCGAGGCCGATGAGATCGACGTTACCCTGCTAGCCGACGGCGGCGTCCGGGTCCGCGACGACGGCCGGGGCATCCCGGTGGACATGCACCCGGTGGAGCAGCGGTCCGCACTTGAGGTCGTGCACACCACGCTGCACGCCGGCGGCAAGTTCGACGGCAAGTCATACGCCGTCTCCGGCGGGCTGCACGGCGTCGGCGTGTCGGTGGTGAACGCGCTGTCCCGGCGGCTCGACGTGGAGGTCCGCAGGGACGGGTACGTCTGGCGCCAGTCCTACGAGCGGGGCGACCCGGTCACCGAGGTCATCCGCGGCGAGGAAACCGACGCGCACGGCACCACCACGACGTTCTGGCCGGACGGCTCGATCTTCGAGACGCTGGACTGGAGCTTCGAGACGCTGGCCCGCCGCCTGCAGGAGATGGCCTTCCTCAACCGGGGGCTGCGGATCACGCTGACCGACGAGCGGCCGGAGCACATCAACGGCGAGCCGCGGGTGGTCAGTTACTGCTATCCCGGCGGGATCGCGGACTTCGTCCGGTACCTGAACGCCTCCAAGGAGCCGGTGCACGGCTCGGTCATCGAGTTCGGCGACGAGGGCGATGGCATCGCCGTCGAGATCGCCATGCAGTGGAATGCCTCCTACGCCGAGTCGGTGCACACGTTCGCGAACACGATCAGCACGGCCGAGGGCGGCACCCACGAGGAGGGCTTCCGCTCGGCGCTCACCACGATCGTCAACAGGTACGCACGCGAGCAGAAGCTGCTCCGCGAGAAGGAAGACAACCTGACCGGTGAGGATGTCCGCGAGGGGCTCACCGCGATCGTCTCGGTCAAGCTGGCCGAGCCGCAGTTCGAGGGGCAGACCAAGACCAAGCTCGGCAACACCGAGGCGAAGTCGTTCGTGCAGAAGGCCTGCAACGACCACCTGCGCGACTGGTTCGAGCGCAACCCCGGCGAGGCCAAGGACATCATCACCAAGGCCACCCAGGCCGCGCGGGCC
>NZ_DASZKT010000194.1:0-36154 GCF_035552695.1 Actinospica sp. | reverse complement strand
TGATCGCCCGCGTGGCCGACGCGGGCTCGCGTTCGGCTGCTTCTGGAGGTTCGCTGGTCTCATGGAGCGGCCGAAGTTCGTCGATCATCCCGAACCGAACATCGTGCTGCGCGGCGGCCCCCTCGACGGAGGCCGCACGCGCGTGCACAACTGGGCGCCCGTCACCCTCGACGCCGGCGGCCAACAGTGCGTGTACCGGCCGACCGGCGAACTCGACGCGGAGTACCCCACTCTCAATGTCTACGTCTTTGACCACGCGGAGCCGACTTGATCGCCTCCGCTGAGAGAGATGGCGTGGGACGGGTCAGGCAGCGGCTTCGCCGACGACGTACGAGTCAGACCGTGCCGCATCCGCAGGCCGCCGGAGCGACCGCGCCACGCTGGAAGCCGGGCGTAGGGCGGGTGGGTGGGGCGCGGACCGCACGTCCTCCCACACACACCGGACACGGCGGCACGAGGCGGCGAGGCGCGCGAAGCGGCGGCAGATAGCGCGGCCGGGGTTCGCTATGGGACGTCTCGGACGAAGCGGGGGGTGTGGATGCCGAAGTAGGTGAAGGTCTCGACGTGGGTCACGCCGGGGACGGGCTTGATGCGGTCGTTGACGAGGGTGAGGAGTTCGGCGGGGGTGTGGCAGACCACTTCGACGAAGAGGTCGAAGGCGCCGGCGGTGAGGACGACGTACATGACGCCCTCGCAGGCGGAGATGGCGTCGGCGGTGGTGCGGATGTCGCCGTCGGCGCGGATGCCGAGCATGGCCATGGTGGGCAGGCCGAGGGCGATGGGGTCGGTGACGCCGACGACGCGGACGACGCCCGTGTCGATGAGGCGCTGGACGCGGGCGCGGGCGGCGGGGGCGGACAGGCCGACGGTCGGGCCGAGGTCGGCGTAGGACACGCGGCCGTCGCACTGCAGCGCCCGCAGGATCTGCTTGTCGGTCTCGTCCAGGCGCGGGGTGGTCATGGGGCCGAGGGTACCTGCTGGTCACCTACGAGTTCGGGGACGGTGGCGACGTCGGCGGAGGACAGACCGGGATCGATTTCGCCGCCGAGTCTAGGGATGACGGATGTGGACATACGGGGGTGCCTCCTTGGGAACTTGCGAGATTATTACCCTTGAATCGAAAGTGCAACTCGGCCTTGGCGAACGATTCGTTCGTGCGAATGCGTCGGCGGGTGTGGGAATACTCGGAGGGAACAAGTGGTTGGTGGGGCTTGTTGCCGCGGGCATGAGCAAACTCGGTACCACTGAACTGGATGTCTACGGGCTCTGCCTGGGCGGGAACGTCTTCGGCTGGACGGCGGACGAGGCGTCCTCCTTCGCGGTCCTGGACGCGTACGCGGCGGCGGGGGGCAACTTCATCGACACGGCCGACACGTACGGCGCGCGGGCGAACAACGGGGTGGGCGGGCTGTCCGAGGAGGTGCTCGGGCGCTGGTTCGCGGCACGCGGGAACAGGTCCTCTACGGTGCTCGCGACGAAGGTGGCGCTGAAGCAGAGCCGGCCCGGCCTCGCGGCGGCGAACATCCTCGCGGCGGCCGACGAGTCGCTGCAGCGCCTGGGCACCGACTACATCGACCTCTACTACGCGCACCGCGACGACGAGACCGTGCCGCTGGAGGAGACGCTGGGTGCGTTCGACTCGCTGGTGCGCTCCGGGAAGGTCCGCTACATCGCGGCGTCGAACTACACCGCGCCGCGGCTGGCCGAGGCTCTGGCGATCTCCGAGCGCGAGGGCTTCGCGCGGTACAGCGCCCTGCAGAACCACTACAACCTGCTGGAGCGCGCGGAGTACGAGGCCGACACGGCGCCGTTCCTGGCGAAGGAGTCGATCCCCTCGCTGCCGTATTTCGGTCTGGCGCGCGGCTTCCTCGCGGGCAAGTACCGGCCGGGCGTCGAGGTCGAGTCCGCGCGGGCCGGGGCCGTGGCGAAGTACCGGAACGAGCGCGGCTACGCGGTGATGTCGGCGCTCGACGAGATCGCGGCGTCGCACGGGGTCCCGGCGGCGGCGGTGTCGCTGGCCTGGCTCGCTGCGCAGCCGACCGTGGCCGCGCCGATCGCGTCCGCGCGTACCGTGGAGCAGCTCGCTGAGCTGCTCCCGAGTGTCGGCCTTGAGCTTTCCGCGGACGAGATCGCGGCGCTCGACGAGGCGTCAGCGTAGATCAGTCCAGGAAATCGAGTACGAGTGGGCCCGCGACGTCGCGGAATTCTTCGAAGTAGGCGTGGCGGGCCCGTTCGATCATGTGCAGCCGCGCGTCGGGGATGCGTTCGGCGAGCAGCGGGGCGTTGGCAGCGGGGTTGAACACGTCGTCTGTGCCGTGCAGCACGAGCGTCTGAGAGCTGATTGCGGGGAGCAGGTCCCATGCGTCGTGCCCGCCACTGGCGCGCAGGTGGTGCCGCCGCGCGTAGTCCGGCATGTCGGGGTCGCCCATCGTCTGGTACGGCCCTGGGTGGTCGGCCAGCCACGCGGGCGTGTACATGAGCTCGGCCAACGCCTGCCGTGCGGCCTCGCGATCGACCTGGGCCAGCGATCGGCGGACGGCGTCGCCGCGCTCGATTGCGTGTTTGCCGCCGGGCGACGTGCAGCCGAGGATCAGCTTTCGCACACGGTTCGGGTAGCGGCCTGCGACGACCTGCGCGGTACGACCACCCATCGAAGTGCCGTAGACGTCGGCGGATTCGATGCCGAGTTCGTCGAGCACTGCGAGGGCGTCCCGCGCGAAGATCTCGATGCTGTAGGGGGCATCGGGCTTGTCGCTGTCACCTGTGCCCCGATAGTCGAGCGTGATCGTCGTGCGGACGTGGGCGAAGTCGTCGCGCACGCCGTCCCACCAGTGGTGGTTGTTCGCCTGGCCGGAGAGAAGGAGTAGTGGGGGGCCGTTGCCGTCGACCTGGTACGCGATCTGGGCGCCGTCGGTGGCCTTGGCGAACCCGGTCTTCACGCGATCGCCTTCGTCATGAACACGCTCAGCGAGTCGGGCATGTAACTGCCGAACGGTTCGCAGTACTCGAAGCCGGAGCGCAGGTAGAGCGCTCGCGCGGGTGCGAAATAATCCTCCGCGCCGGTCTCGAGGCTGAGCCGGGTCAGGCCCATGCGGATGGACTCCGCCTCGATATGCGCGAGGAGTCGGGCGGCCACGCCACGGCGCTGGAACGAGGCGGCGGTGCGCATCGACTTGATCTCCGCGTGCGTCGCGTCGAACCGCTTGATGGCCCCGCAACCCGCGATCCGGTCGCCGTCGCGCAGCGACCAGAAAGTGACCTCCGGCTGACGCAGGCCGTGGAGGTCGAGCGCGTGCACGCTCTCTTCGCGCGGCGTCACACGCTTCATCTCGGCGAGGTGTGAGTGCAGCAGTTCGATAATCTCGGGACTGCTCAGGTCGTCGATCGCGATCTCCACGCCGTCATGCTACCTAGGGGACGTTACGTGAATCTCCCGCTCACCTGCGAGTGCCTGCTGACCCGGACGACCGATGCGGGCGTCATCGAGATGCTGATCGGCCTGAAAAAGACGGGGTTCGGGCTGGGCAAGCACGTGATGCCGGGCGGGAAGGTGGAGCCGGGCGAGAGCTTGGAGGACGCGTGCGTGCGCGAGGTCGTCGAGGAGACCGGGCTGATCGTCTCTGCCGCGGATCTCGTGCCGATGGGCGCAGTCACCTTCCGGTTCCCGACGAAGCCGGAGTGGGACGTGTACGTGGCCATGTTCGCCTGCGAGCGCTTCGAGGGCGAACTCGTCGAGACCGAGGAGCTCGCCGCGCAGTGGTATCCGGTCGCCGCGCCGCCCTATGAGCGCATGTGGGACGACGGGAAGTACTGGCTTCCGCTGATTCTCGCCGGCCACCAGGTGGACGTCGAGATCACGCTGAACGACGACCACGAGACGGTGGCCGACGTGCGGCACGCGAACGAGGAGAGGGACGAGCACGCATAGTGTTCCACGTGGAACACTATGCGTTGCTATGCATGATTATTCGGCGGGGCTAGGATGATGCCGACAACGCGGTCGATGCTGCGCGCGAAGAGAGCGTCGGGATCGAGGTCCGGCGTACGGCCGGTGCCCGCCGCGAAGGTGGCCGCGAGGTGCGGGTATTCGCCGGTGGCCGCCGCCTGGCCTAGGTAGGTCACGAGTTCCTGTTGCCATTGTTCGCCGCCGCCGGATTGGCGCTGGTTCGCCTCCCATTGCGCGAACATGCAGATGGAGCTGTTGAGCATCGCGAACAGCTCCATCTTGGTGTCGGCGGGCTGGTCGTTGTCGGCCATGACCGCCAGGAAGAACTCCGCGCAGCGCAGGGAGTTCGGGCCGATCGTGGGACGCGTGAGTACGAGCGCCGGCACCCACGAGTGACGTCGCATCGCCGCCAGCCCCTGCGTCGCGAACTCCAGCAGGTCCGCCCGCGGATCGCCTGACGGGGCATCGGGCAGCTTCCACTCCCCCGCGACCGCGTCGAGCATCAGGTCGAACAGCTGCTCCTTCGCCGGCACGTAGTTGTAGAGCGACATCGTTCCCGCGCCGAGCGATGCGGCGATCTTCCGCATGGACACCCCGGCCAGACCCTCGGCGTCGGCCAGCGCGATCGCGGCCGACGCGATGGCCGCACGGCTGTGCGCGGGCGCCGGGCCCCGGGCGCTGCGCTCCGGGCGCAGCCAGATCAGCTCGGGCCGATCGGTCGTCATGCGACATCACCTCGCATCGAGTCTAGACAGCACGTACACCGTACGTAGTATGCTCGGGCCATCGAAAACAACGTACGACGTACTTAGTGGGGAGTATCATGGGCTCAGCGGCCATCACCGTGACCGGGCTGCATAAGCGTTTCGGAAAGACACATGCTCTACGCGGCCTCGACCTGACCGTCGACGGGGGCACGGTTTGCGGACTGCTCGGACCGAACGGCGCCGGGAAGACGACGGCCGTGCGCGTGCTGGCCACGCTCGCCGCACCGACCGCCGGGCATGCGAGCGTGGCCGGATACGACGTCGTCCGCCGACCCGACGAGGTCCGCCACCGCATCGGATTCACCGGCCAGCACGCCGCGCTCGACGAGGGCATCACGGGCCGTCAGAACCTCCGCCTGCTCGGCCGGCTGCGCCACCTCGGTGCCCGCGGTGCCCGGCAGCGGGCCGACGAGCTGCTCGAACGCTTCGACCTGGCCGATGCCGCGGACCGCCTCGTGCGCACGTACTCCGGCGGCATGCGGCGCCGACTCGACATGATCGCAAGTCTGATTACTAGGCCGGAAGTGTTGTTCCTCGACGAGCCGACGACGGGGCTCGACCCGCGCAGCCGCAACGAGATCTGGGCCACCGTCAGGCAACTGGCCGACGACGGGACGACCGTGCTGCTCACGACGCAGTATCTCGACGAGGCCGACCAGCTCGCCGACGACATCGTGGTCGTGGATCACGGGATCGTCATCGCCTCTGGATCTCCGGACGAGCTCAAGGAGGCGATCGGCGTACGCGTCGAAGCGACCTTGGCGGATGCGGCGCACCTTGAGTCCACCGCGAGGATCCTTCGCGGGCTGACGGGCTGCCTGCCCACGATCGAGGCGGATGAGCAGCGCGTCAGCGCGAACACCGGCGGCGGACGGACCGTCAGCCTGCCTCGGCTCGTGCGCGAACTCGACGCTGCCGGAGTGGACGCCGTCGACGTGGCGCTGCGCAGGCCATCACTGGACGAGGTTTTCCTGACCCTGACCGGCGATAACGAAAAGAGCCTGGCATGAGCGCCGTGGCGGCTTCTCAAAGAAGGCCGGTGTCGGACGCGTGGACGCTCACGTTGAGGGTCCTGCTCTTCTACCGCAACTCCCCCGGCCTGGTCGGCATGTCGCTCGGCGCACCACTGGTCATGTTGGTGATGTTCGGCTACGTCTTCGGCAGCGCGATCAAGATCCCCGGCGGCGAGGACTACCGCAGCTACCTGATGCCGGGACTGTTCGTGCTGATCGCGGTGAACGGCATCATGGCGAGCATGATCGGCGCGGCCCGCGACCTGGAGCGCGGCATGGCGGACCGGCTGCGCACACTGCCGATATCGCGGACCGCGACGCTGCTCGGCCAGGCGGTCGCGGACGTGATCGTCAACGCGGTGATCATGGTTCTGATGGCAGGCGTCGGCTACGCGGTGGGCTGGCGTGTGCACGACGGGGCCGCGAAGGCCTTCGCCGCGCTGGGCCTGCTGCTGATCCTGCGCTTCGCCGTCGTGTGGGTCGGCTTCTTCCTCGGGATGGCCTGCCGCCGAGAGGAGATCGCGGCGCAGGCGGGGCTGCTCGTTTTCCCGATCAGCACGGTGAGCAACGTGTACGTGCCCACGACCGGGATGCCCGGCTGGCTGCGGACGATCGCCGACTGGAACCCCGTCAGCTGCGCCACGTCCGCGGCGCGCTCGCTGTTCGGCGACACGGTCGGAACTGCCGCGACCTCGCCATGGCCGCTCGCGCATCCGGTCGAGGCGACACTCGGTTGGAGCGCCGTGCTGCTCGCGCTGTTCATGCCGCTGGCCGTACGCGCATTCAGCACGCACGGCCGGTAGAGCGGCGGCACTGTGTCAGACGCCGGCCAGTTCGGGCTGCTGAACGTCATCGGTGCTCTCAACGTCCTGCGGCCTCTGCTCCGCGGCCCCGTGCTCCGGCTGGCCGTGCCGCGGGAGCAGGAAGACCAGCAGGAACGAGATCGCGGTCAGGCCGAGCGCGATCTCACCGATCAGCTTGGCCGCGTGCACGGCGGACGCCGGGGCGGCGTAGGCGTGCGCACCGAAGGCGTTGAAGAACACGGTGCCCAGCACGGCCACGCCGAGCGCCGCGCCGAACTGCTGGACGCACTCGAGGACGCCGGAGGCCGAGCCGATCTGGTGTGTCGGCACGTCGCCGATGACGAGGCCGAACAGCGGCACGAAGATCGCACCCATGCCCAGGCCGTACACCGCGAGCGGAGCGGACATGTCCCAACCGCTCACACCGGCGCCGGCGTGGTCGAGGACGAGCAGGAGGCCGATCGTGCCGACGCCCATCACAGCCAGTCCGAGGTGGATGATGCGGCGTCCGAGCTTCGGGCCGAGGGTGCCGCTGAGGGCCGAGCCGACGAAGGCACCGGCGGCCAGCGAGGTCGAGGTCAGGCTCGCGTGCATCGCGCTGTAGCCGAGGCCGAGCTGCAGGAACAGTCCGAAGGCGAGCGAGAATCCGACGACCACGCCGAAGAACGAGAGGATGAACACGAGGCCTGAGGTGTACGAGCGGTTGCGGAAGACGCCGAGGTCGATCAGCGGGCTGCTGGCGCCGCCGCGCCGACCAAGGAGGCGCTGTCGCAGGACGAACAGGGCGAACACCGGCACGCTGCCGACCATCAGCGCGAAGCACCAGGCGGGCCAACCGGACTCGCGGCCCTCGATCAGCGGGTAGATCAGCATCGTCATCCCGGCGCCGCCGAGCAGCGCGCCGACCAGGTCGAGCCGCGAGCCGCGAGCCGTCGGCGCGGAGTTCGGCAGGGTGCGGCGGCCGAGGACGATGGTGTACCCGCCGAGCAGCAGGTTGATCAGGAAGACCGAGCGCCAGCCGGTGCCGAGGATGTTCGCGTTGACCAGGGCGCCCGCGACGACCGGGCCGAGGATCGTGGACAGTCCGATGGCCGGGCCGAACAGTGCGAAGGCCTTGCTCATCTCCTTGCCCGGGAACAGGTCGCGGAGCAGGCCGAAGCTCTGCGGCACCATCATCGCCGCGATCAGGCCCTGGACCGCGCGAGCCGCGATCAGCGAGGTCGGGGACCAGGCGAACGCGCAGGCCACGGACGCGGCGGTGAAGCCGACGGCGGAGCCGAGCAGCATCCGGCGTCTGCCGTACATGTCGCCGAGGCGGCCGCCGACGAGAAGACCCGCGGCCAGCGCGAGCGTGTAGGCGGCCGAGAACCACTGCAGCGCGGCGGTGCTGCCGCCGAGCGAACGGTGGATCGCCGGACCGGCGATGTTCAGGACCGTGGAGTCGAGCAGGTCCATCAGCGTGGCGGCGAGGATCGCGCTCAGGCCCAGCCACTTGCGGTTCGAGGTCGTTGTCGTCATGACTTCAAGGTAGGAGGGCATTAGGCAAGCTTGGTTCCTGATTGCGGGGCAGACTGGAAGACATGTTGGAGACCTCGGCACGACTGCTCCGTCTGCTCTCGCTGTTGCAGACGCCCCGCGAGTGGACCGGCCCTCAGCTGGCAGAACGGCTCGGCGTGAGCACCCGGACCGTCCGCAACGACGTCGAGCGGCTGCGTACCCTCGGCTATCCGGTGGACGCGACGCGCGGCGCGGTCGGCGGCTATCGGCTGGGCGCGGGCGCGCAACTGCCTCCGCTGCTGCTGGACGACGAGGAGGCAGTCGCGGTCGCGGTCGGGCTGCGGACGGCCGCGTCGGGATCGATCTCAGGCATCGAGGAAACGTCTCTCCGAGCGTTGGCGAAGGTCGAGAAAGTGCTGCCCTCGCGACTGCGCAGGCGAGTCAACGCGCTGCAGACTTACGTGGCATCCGTGTCGACGAACGCGAACTCGCCGCGCGTGGACGCGAGCGTGCTGACAGAGCTGACAGCCGCCTGCCGCGACCACGAGCTCGTGCGCTTCGACTACGAGGACCGCGGAAAGGCGGCCAGCCGACGCATCGCCGAGCCGTACGGCCTGGTGAACTGGGGACGGCGCTGGTATCTGGTCGCGTGGGATCGCGACCGCGAGGACTGGCGGACCTTCCGCGTCGACCGGATGACGCCGAAGCTCCCGGCGGGTCCCAGGTTCCCGCCGCGCGAACTGCCGGACGAGGATCTGGCGCGCTATGTCTCCAACCGCGTGTCGGCAGCGCCCTGGCGGATCACCGCGCACATCACCGTGCATGCGCCGGCCGCGGTCGTCGCCGAACGAATCCCCGGCTACGTCGGTTCGGTCCAGAGCGTCGACGCCGAGACCTGCGTGCTGAGCAGCGGAAACGACAATGCCGAGATGTTCGCCGTCTATCTCGGCATGATCGGATTCGACTTCACGGTCACCTCGCCGCCCGAGCTCGTGGAGGCGGTCCGCAAGCTCGGGCAGCGTTACGCGAAGGCGGTGAGCGGCTAGGCCGGGGTGCCGCACTCGGGGCAGAATTTCGCTCCGGCCGGGATCTCGGTCGAACACGAGCCGCAGGTCGCGGGGCCGCCCATCTTGTGGCCGCATTCGGGGCAGAATTTCGCTCCGTGCGTCTCGGTCCGGCACTGCGGGCAGACGAGCTCGTGCTGCGTCGTGACGTCGATCCCCTGCGCCAGCTTGGCACCCGCCTCTGTGGCCGCCGTGCGCGCGGCGTACACCTCGCCTTCGGCGCGCGCCTGCTCGACCTCGGTCCGCAGGTCCGGGGCGCAGTGGCGGCACATCCCGCGGTCGGCGTTCCAGCAGTTGTCGCACACGTGCTGTGTACACCGTGCGCAGCGGTGGAAGTGGCCGTCGGCCTGGGTGATCGCGCGCTGGAACGCCGCGTCGCGGGCCTTGTGCCAGCCCGCGTCGGCCAGTCCGCCGACCGTGTTGGCCACGTCCCAGCCGACGTTCGCGGTCACGCTCGAGGCCATGCCGCTCGCCCGGCGCAGCCAGCCGGAGGCGCGGCCGAGTGTGTAGTTCTCGAAGCCCGAGCGCCACGTGTCGCCGCAGCGCTGGCAGTAGAACTCGAACTCGAATCCGGCATCGTCGCCATAGGCGTTCGACAAGTCCCGGCTGTTCTGGGTGAACCAAATCTGGTCGGCCACGGCCGACCCCCCTCCAAGGTCATTCGCGCACCCACCGCGCGACTGGGATTGTCGTACCGCAAGGGCCGTACATCGCGCAAGCGGCGCGGGGCCCCTGGGGTCTTGACACCGCCGACACGCGTTATATCGTGTCCCTCGCCAACGCGATATAACGCGAACGGAAGGGGGCTGCCGTGACCAGAACCATGGCCGGGGAAAGCGTCGCGATCGACGCGAGGGACCTGGTGAAAACGTACAAGGGCGGAGTGCGGGCGGTGCGCGGGGTGAGCCTGCGCATTCCGGCCGGGACCGTCTTCGGGCTGCTCGGGCCGAACGGCGCGGGCAAGTCCACGATCGTCAAGATGCTGACGACGCTCTCCGCGCCGACCGACGGGACAGCGACGGTGGCGGGCTTCGACATCGTCAGGCAGCAGAAGCAGGTGCGCCGCTCCATCGGCTGCGTCGCGCAGAACTCCGGAGTGGACGTGCAGGCCACCGGACGGGAGAACCTGCTGCTGCAGGGCAGGGTCTACGGGATGCGCGGCGCCGAACTGGACCGCCGCGCGGACGAGTTGCTGCTGAGGTTCGGCCTGGCCGAGGTCGGCAAGCGCTTCGTGAAGACCTACTCCGGCGGCATGAAGCGGAAGCTCGATGTGGCGCTCGGACTGATGCACTCGCCGCGGGTGCTCTTCCTCGACGAGCCGACCACCGGCCTCGCCCCGGAGGCGCGCGCCGAGATGTGGGAGCAGATCCGCGAGCTGGCGTGGGACCAGGGGCTGACCATCCTGCTGACCACGCACTACCTGGAGGAGGCGGACCAGCTCGCCCGCAACCTCGCGATCGTGGACCAGGGCCAGATCGTCACCCAGGGCACGCCGGACGAGCTCAAGTCCCAGCTCAACGGCGACGCGGTGAGCCTGGAACTGGCCGCCGGCACCGAAGCCGACATGGCGAAGTCCGTCGCACTGCAGCAAGGGAGTCTGCTGACCGATGTCGTCGTGGAGGGGCTGACCATGCGTGGTCGAAGCGCGGACGGAGCCGGCGCGGTGCCCGCGCTGCTGGCCGCGTTGGAGGCGGCCGAGATTCACGTCGCATCGGTCACCGTCGCGCGTCCCTCGCTCGACGACGTCTATCTGCGGTACACCGGCCGCTCGTTCTCCTCCGCCGATTTGGAGGCAGCGCAATGACCGCTGTGGCAGACACCTGGTACATGACCGGACGTGCTTTCCGCGCCTTCCTGCGCCAGCCGATGTACGTGGCCTTCACGCTGATCCAGCCGATGATCTGGCTGCTCCTGTTCGGCCAGCTGTTCAAGTCGGTGACCCAGATTCCGGGCTTCGGCGCCTCGAACTACGAGACCTACCTGGTGCCTTCGATCGTCGTGATGTCCGGGTTCTTCGGCGCGGGCTGGGGCGGCATGGCGATCCTGGACGACCTGACCCGCGGCGTGCTCGACCGCTTCCTGGTCTCCCCGGTCAACCGGTCTTCGCTGATTCTTGGCCGGCTGGTCGTGCAGGTGCTCTCGATCGTCATCCAGGCGATCATCATCCTGCTGTTCGGCGCGGCGGTCGGCGCCAGCTACCACCACCTCGTGATCGGCGTGCTGGTGCTGATGGTGGCCACCAACCTGCTGGCCACGGCGATCGGCGCGCTGTCCTACGGACTGGCGTTGCTGGTGCGCCGCGAGGAATCGATCATCGCGGCGTCCAACTTCATCCTGCTGCCGCTTCAGTTCATGTCGACCGGCTTCATGGCGCTGGTTCTGATGCCGCATTGGATGCAGAACATCACCAAATTCAACCCGGTGAACTGGACGCTGGTAGCCGGGCGCGGCGCGCTCAGCGCGAACCCGGGCTGGGGGCCGATCTTCGAGAACCTGGGCTACCTCGCGGTGCTCATGGTGATCTGCGCCTGGGTCTCGACGCGCGCCTTCCGCAGCTACCAGCGGTCCATGTAGTTACTCAGCTGCCGTCCGCAGGACCGATCGGGAGCGAGGCTCCGTCGCGCAGGAAGAGCGGGATCCGGTCGAGGGGCGCGGGGACGGTCACGGTCTGGCCGCCCTCGTGCTCCTCGCCGGTCCACGCGTCGCGCCACGAGGCGCCCTTCGGCAGGTAGACGTCCCGCGAGCGGGCGCCGGCCTCGAGGACCGGGGCGACGAGCAGGTCGCGGCCGAAGAGGTATGCGTCGTCGACGGTCCAGGACTTCGCGTCCTCGGGGAATTCGACCAGGTAGGGACGCATCGGGGTCAGGCCGGTCTCATGTGCCTCCTGCATAACGGAAAGAACGTACGGCTTGATCCGCTCGCGCAGCGCGATGTACCAGGCCATGATGTCGCAGGCCTCTTCGCCGTAGGACCAGATCTCGTTCGGTCCGCCGGTCACCTGCGGCGAGAACGGCGTGGCGGGCTCGCGGAAGCCGTGCAGCCGGAAGATCGGGCTGAACGCGCCGAACTGGAACCAGCGGACCATCACCTCGCGGTACTCCGGCGATTCGGGGTTGCCGCCGTGGAAGCCGCCGATGTCGGTGTTCCACCACGGCATGCCGGACAGGGCCGTGTTGAGCCCGGCCGCGATCTGCTTGCGGAAGGTGGCGAAGTCGGTGTGAATGTCGCCGGACCACAGGATCGCGCCGTATCGCTGCGAACCAGCCCAGGCCGAGCGGTTCAACGTCACGACGTCGGGCTTTCCGGCGGCGTGCATGCCCTCGTAGAACATCCGCGAGTTCTCCCGCGGGTACATGTTGCCGACTTCGAGGCCGGGGCCCGCGTGGTAGCGCAGGTTGGCGGGATATCCGGGCTTCAGCTCGGGCTCGCAGGCGTCCGCCCAGAAGATCTCGATGCCGCGGTCGAGGTAGGACTCGCGCACCTTGGACCAGACGAAGTCGCGGGCGCGCGGGTTGGTGGCGTCGTAGAACGCGACCTGGACGGTGTGGTCCACGCCCTTGTCCGGCCAGTCCGCGTGCGCGACGGGGCCGAACTCGGTGCCGATGAGGAAGCCTCGGCGCTCCATCTCGGTGTGGTACTCGGACAGCGGGCTGACGGAGGGCCAGACCGAGACCATGAGCTTCGTGCCATAGGACGCGAGCTCGGCGACGGCGGCGTCCGGGTCGGGCCACTCGGCCGGATCGAAGCGCCATTCACCCAGATGGGTCCAGTGGAAGAAGTCCGCGACGATCACGTCCAGCGGAATGCCTCGACGGTGATATTCCCGCGCGACCTCGAGCAGTTCCTCTTGCGAGCGGTAGCGCAGCTTGCACTGCCAGAAGCCCGCGGCCCACTCCGGCAGCATCGGGACGTGGCCGGTCACGTCGGCGTAGGTGCGCTGGATCTGGGCCGGGTCGCCCGAAACGATCCAGTAGTCGAGCTGGCGGGCGCTGTCGGCCACCCACCGGGTGCCGTTCAGGGCGAGTTCGACGCGGCCGATCGCCGGGTTGTTCCACAGGAAGCCGTAGCCGCGGGAGGAGACCAGGAACGGGATGGTGACCTCGGAGTTGCGCTGGACGAGTTCGACCACCGCGCCCTTCTGGTCGTACAGGCCGTGCTGGTGCTGGCCGAGGCCGTAGAGCTTCTCGTCGGGGTAGGCAGTGAAACGCTGCTCCAAACGGGCGTATCCGTTGCCGTGCGCGGTACGCAGCCGAGGCCCGGGCCACCAGAAGTGCGCGTCCTGTTCGGCCAGCAGCTCGGAGCCGTCCTCGGTGGACAGGAAGGTGATGCGGCCGGTGATGCCGACGCGGG
This sequence comes from Actinospica sp., assembly GCF_035552695.1. Classification (NCBI taxonomy): domain Bacteria; kingdom Bacillati; phylum Actinomycetota; class Actinomycetes; order Catenulisporales; family Actinospicaceae; genus Actinospica; species Actinospica sp. The sequence continues at coordinate 22,714 of NZ_DASZKT010000194.1, read as the reverse complement.
CGGTGACTCCGCCGTTGACGATCGTGGCGGCGCGGTCGGTGATCTCGACCGTCGCGTCGGCCGAGACGTCCGGTGGATCGAGCAGCGCTCCGGGCAATCCCTCCAGGATCGGTCCGCCGACTTTGGAACGGACGCGCAGCGAGTTCGGGCCCCAGGGTTCGATCCGGAGCACTTCCTGACGGCCCGTCCACTCCAGGGCGTGCACGCCGCCGCCCAGGGAGCGGACCGAGAACTCGCCGGCTTCGTGGGCGAGTGAGGCGAGCGGGGATTCCTCGGACATGACTGGCAGAGCCTTTCGATCGGCAAGAGGGCGCGAAGGATCGCGGCGCGGCGCTCTGGGCGGCGCGGCGGGGGTGACGCGGGGGCTATCGGAGGTTGTTCAGGACTTCCGGGCGCTGGACTCGCGCACGGTGAGCGTCGGCGGGATCAGCGTGGTCTGGGAGACGTGCTCGGCGTCGCGGGTCTCGAGCTGGGCCATGACCTGGCGCACGGCCTGCCTGCCCATCTCCTCCGCGGGGATGGAGACGCTGGTCAGCCGCGGCGAGGACTGCAGCGCGACCTGGTCGGGGCAGATCGCCACCACGCTCGTGTCCTCGGGCACGGCACGCCCGGACAGGCGCAGCAGGCTGAGCAGCGGGGCGATCGCGGCCTCGTTCTGGACAACGAATCCGGTGGTGCCGGGGCGTTCCTCGAGGATCCGGGAGAGCACGCCCGCGGTGGACTCGTAGGTCCCCTCACAGGACCGGTGCACCGCGCGGATGCCGTTGGCGGCCGCCGCGCGCTGAAAGCCCGTCAGCGTGCGCGCCGCGAAGCCGGTGTTGCGCTTGTAGACGCCCTCGCCCTCGCCGATCAGGGCGATGTCGCGGTGGCCGAGCGAGGCGAGGTGCTCGACGCAGGCGGAGCCGGTGGCCTCGAAGTCCAGATCCACGCAGGCCAGACCGGCCGGATCGGCGGGCAGCCCGATGAGCACGGCCGGGGTCTCGGTCTCGCGCAGGACGGGAATTCGATCGTCCTCGAGTTCGATGTCCATCACGATCATCGCGTCGGCCAGTCCGCTGCCCGCGATCCGGCGCACGCCCGCGGTGCCCTCGTCCTTCGTCAGCAGCAGCACGTCCTGGCCGAACTCGCGCGCCTCGGTCGTCACGGCCATCGCGATCTCCATGATCACCGGCACGTACATGTCGCTGCGCAGCGGGATCATCAGGGCGAGGATGTTCGAGCGGTTGGAGGCCAGCGCTCGGGCGCCGGCGTGCGGGTGGTAGCCCAGCGACTCGATCGCGGCCTCCACCTTGCGCCGCGTCTCGTCGGAGATGGAGCGCTTGCGGGAGAGCACGTAGGACACCGTCGAGGGCGAGACGCCCGCCTGGCGGGCGACTTCGGCCAACGTCACCATGAACAATGTCCTTCTCGGGTCGGGTTCGGGGAGTGGTGGTGAAGCGCTTCGACAGGACCGCGCTTCCAGCCGTCACTCCGGCGAAACGTCTTGCAGGGGAAGGTTAGTCCGCGCACGTGAAGAATGTCTAGGCCAATCGTCGAAGCGCTTCGACTCTTTCTTCCGTCATCCATGGCGCACCTCCACTTCACCTGTGCGGTGGTTGAGCACGAATATACGGTCGCCGCGCCGCACCGCCTCGGTACCTTCGGGGAGATTCGAGAGAACCGGGGAGACTCCCGCGTCGGTCGCGATCGCGCGCAGCAGCCGGCCGAGCGCGGCGTCCTCGGGCAGGGTGGCGACGTACCACGCGATGCCCGCGCCGTACCGGTTCGCGAGGATCGCGGGATGGCCGTCGAGCGGACCACCCTCGATCCTCGCGACCACGTCGGCGCCGGTGGCGTCGAGGTCGAACCACTCGGCCCATTTGTACGATGAGAAGTCGCCGAAGCGGGCGGAGGTGATTCGTAGTTCGATCTCGTCTTCGAACGGCCAGTACTCCTCGACACGAATCCCCAGCAGCTCACGCAGCGAGCCCGGGTAGCCGCCAAGGCGCACCCGTTCGTCGGGATCCGTCACTCCGCTGAACGGGCCGACGACGAGCGTGCCGCCCGCCTCGACGTATCGCTCCAGATTCCGGCTCGCGGCGTCGGTGATCTGGTAGAGACTGGGTGCCAGGACGAGCCGATGGCGGCTGAGATCTCCTTCCGCGCGCACGAAGTCGCAGGTGATATTCGCCTGCCACAGCTGCTTGTAGTACTCATACAGCCGATCGACGTACGTGAAGCGCGCATCAGGCTGATGTTCGAGTTCCACCGCGCGCCAGGCGTCCCAGTCCACGATGATCGCGACGTCGGCCGCGACCTCGGTGCCGAGCACGTCGGCCAGGCTCTCGAGTTCCTTGCCGACCCGGCAGACCTCGCGGAAGACCCGCGAGTTCGGGCCGGCGTGCGGAATCATGCCGCTGTGCGTCCGCTCGGCGCCCTGCCGCGATGCCCGCCACTGGAACTGCAGCACCCCGTCGGCACCGCGCGCGACGGCCTGCATCGACCAGAGCCGGTAGAGCCCGGGCGGCTTCGGGGTGGAAACCGCCCGCCAGCCGACAGAGCCGGTGCTCTGCTCCATCATGATCCAGCCCCGGCCGCGGGACTCGTTCCCCAACGACCGGGTCAGGTCCTGCGCGAACCCGCCCGCGCAGGCGCCGAACGGATCGTTCGGATCGGGGTACGAGTCGAGCGATGCGAAGTCCTCTTCCCTCACCCAACTCCACGCGTCGGTCCCCTTGAAGAAGCCCATGAAGTTGGTGACGACCGGGATCTCGGGATTGCGGGCGCTGACGATATCGCGCTCGGCCTTGAAGCCCTGCAGCAGCAGATCCGAGGCGAAGCGCTGGTAGTCCAACTCCTGCACGGGATTGATGACGTACTGCACGTTGCGCGGCGGGATCACTTCGTCCCACTCGCCGTAGTGCTGGCTCCAGAAGCGCGTGCCCCAGGCCTCATTGAGCCGGTCGAGGTCCGCGTACTTCTTTTGGAGCCATTGTCTGAATGCTTCGGCGCAACTGTCGCAGTAGCAGACGGTCCCGAACTCATTGCCGATGTGCCACATGCGCAGCGCCGGGTGCCGCGCGTACCGGTCGGCGAGCTGCGCGCTGATCGCGTCGGCGAAGCGGCGGTAGACCGCGGACGACGGGCAGTATGCGTTGCGCGAGCCGTACGTGCGTACCGTGCGGTCCTTGTCCTGCGGTGAAGTCTCCGGCCACCGGTGGTGCATCCACGGCGGCGCGCTGGCGGTCGGCGTGGCCAGCGCCACGCCGATCCCGTTCTCGTGCAGGAGATCGAGGACCTCGTCGAGCCAGCCGAAGTCGTACTCCCCCGGGCGCGGCTCGAGCAGCGCCCAGGAGAACACGCCGACCGTGGCCAGGTTCACGTTCGCCTCACGCATGAGCCGCACGTCCTCGGTCCACACCTCGCGCGGCCACTGCTCGGGGTTGTAGTCACCGCCGAACAGCAGCCGGCCGCGCGTGGCTTGGTGCAAATTAGCCATGATCTCAGCCCTGATCCGAAGCGACGTTGATGCTGAGGATGCCGCGGCCGTTGGTGCCCAGGTAGACGCGGCCGTAGTGGTTCGGATCGCCGACGATCGTCGGGATCCAGCCGAAGTTCTGCTGACTGCTGTTGATCTTCGTCCAGCGCGCGCCGGCGTCCGTGGACATATAGAAGCCGGTAACGCCGTCGACCGTGCCGACCATGTACAAGGTCTTATTGTGCGAGCCCGGAGCCGCGGCACCGGAGCCGACCGTGTACGCGGCGGTCACCTGTGAGCTGTTGACCTGCGTCCACGTCGTGCCGCCATCGACCGAGTGGAGCAGGCCGCCGGTCTGTGCGGCGAAGTAGAGCTCTCCCGCGTGGCCCGGAACCGGCAGCACCTGGTCGTTGCTCGCGGCCGTGAGCCCGGTCGCGGCCGAGGCGAAGGTCTTGCCGCCGTCGGCGCTGCGGTAGAACACGCCGGTCGAGGGATCGATCGCGTAGAAGTCGTTCGGGTTCACCGTATCGGCGACCGGAGCGACGCCGGTGGGCAGTCCGGTGACGGCTGTCCACATCGCGCCCTTGTCCGTGGTGTAGGCCGGGGTCGTGCCGTCCGCGGGATTCCACACGATGCTGCTGCCGTCCGCGGCGACGGCCACCTGGCCTTGGCCCCAGCTCATCGTGCTCGGCGTCGTCGCGAACTGGGTCCACGTCGCGCCGCCGTCCGTCGAGTACTGACCGGCCGGCTTACTCGAACCGTTCTCGCCGACGAACGCGACCAGGTCGCCGCTCGCGTCCTGCGCGATTCCGCTTCCGGTGCCGTAGTTCGTATCGAAGGTGTCGGTCGGCGACTGCGTCAGCGAGGTGTGGCAGAAGCCGCCGAGGTCACCGAGCGCGCTGATCACTTTGCACTCGCTCGACGAATCGTTCGGTACCAGCAGAGCCTTGACGGACGTCTCCTCGATGCCCTTCGACGCGCTCGCGGAGAAGTTCGCCGTCCCGCCGCTGGAGATCGAGCCCATGTTGTAGGTGCCGAAGAGTGTTGCTCCGGTGCCGTACACGACGTGGTTCGAGTCGAACGGGTCGACGGCGATCGTGCCGATCCACCAACCGAACTTCGCCGACGCGCCCCAGTTCAGGTAGGGCTCGTACGAGGTGTTGAGCGACGTCGAGGCGGACACGTCCGCCCACGACTTTCCGCCGTCCGTCGAGCGGTAGATGGTGTCGACCGGGTTCCAGCGGTCGTTCGTCGAGACGTAGACCGTGTCGGCGTTGTTCGGGTCGAGGGCGAGACCGTCGTAGCCGTACCACGAGGAGACCGGCGTGACGTCGGTGGCGGTGACGTCCGGGCTGAACTTGTAGAGCTTGCCGATGCCCATCCAGTACGGGCCGGTGTACTGGTCGTAGACCACGTACATCGAACCGTCGGCCGCGAACTGCGCCTTGATCGGAATCGTGCCCGGACCGCCGCTGACCTTGCTCCAGGTCGCGCCGCCGTCCGTGGTCTCGTACAACGAGGATGTGTCCGCGTCGCCGACCACGATGTGCGGCGTCGGCGTGCCGAGGTGCTTTTCGGTCTGGTCGAACGTCACGAACTGCAGCCCGGCGGCCGTGCTCGCTCCGGCGTCCGGAAACACAGTGTCCTTGGCCCAGGTCTTGCCGCCGTTCGTGGACTTCCACAGGCCGTCGTTCTCGGTGCCGTAGTAGAGGATGTCGTCGTCGTTAGGGTCGACGACCAGCCGCTCGCCCGAGTCGCGGCCCTGGTCGTTGGAGCCGATCTCGAACGGGACCGAGAACGACGACCACGTGCGACCGTAGTCGTCCGAGGTGAGGATCGCGGACGGCTGCGCGTCGTTCCAGCTGTACGCGTATTGGCCGACGGCCGCCCACACGCGGTTCGGGTGGATCGGGTCGGTGGCCACCGAGTCGACGCCGAGCTCGTTCCAGTTCGCGAACGTGGTGGAGTCGAGCAGCGGGGTCCAGGCCTGCGTGAACGCGTTCCAGCGGTACAGGCCGCCGATGTCGGTGCGCAGGTACGCGAGACCGGGCTGTGTCGGGTTGTAGACGACGCCGGTGATGAAGCCGCCGGCACCGATCGTGACGTTGTTCCACACATAACGGCCGGCGTCGGTGGCCGACGCGGCGGGGGCCGCGAACAGCGGGACGGCGAGCATTCCTGCGAGCGCGCAGGCTTGCACAAGCCTCTTCTTCGAGGTGCGCATCGTTGTTTTTCCTCTCAGCCCTTGATGGCGCCGGTGAGCATGCCCTTGGTGAAGTGCTTCTGCACGAAGGGGTAGATGATGAGGATCGGGATCAGGGTGAGCACGACCACGCACATCTGCAGCGAGAGTGGGGCCGGCTGGTCTTTGCCGGCGAACGCGGTCGCCGCGTTCTGACCCGGCATCGTCGCGCCCTGGGAAACGTACGTGTACAGGACGTACTGCAACGTCCACTTGGAGCTGTCGGCCGGCATGTAGAGCATCACGTTGAAGAACGCGCTCCAGTAGCTGACCGCGTAGAACAGCGCCATGACCGCGTTGACCGCCTTGGAGGTCGGCAGCACGACGGACCACAGGATGCGGAACTCGCTGGCGCCGTCGAGTTTCGCGGCCTCGATCAGCTCGTTCGCGGTGTTCATGTAGAACGCGCGGATGATCAGGATGTTGAACGCGGAGACCGCGCCGGGAAGCACCAGCGCCCAGTATTGGTCGTAGCCGTGAAAGATGTCGGCGACGACGATGAAGCTGGGGATGATGCCGCCGCTGAAGAACATCGTGGCGATCAGCGTCATCAGGATCCAGCGGTGGCCGAGCGAACGCGGCCGGGACAGGCCGTAGGCGCACAGCACCGAAACGACCATAGACACGATCGTGCCGACGATCGTGACGACCAGGCTGACCACCATGGCGCGCGTGACCACTCCGCCGCTGAGCATCTCGCGGTACGCATTCAGGGTCAGGCCGTGCGGGACGAGCACGATTCCGCCCGCGATGTTGACCGAGCTCTGCGGCGAAAGGCTGGTGAGTACGACGGCGTAGAGCGGGATGACCACGAACAGCACGACGAGCGTGAGCGTGACGCCCTTCGCCGCCTGGCCGGCGGCGGTGGGCTTCTCCTCCCAGACCGGCCGCTTGCGCGTGGACTGGAAGCCCTTCGACTTCGCGGGCCTGGCCCGGAAGATTGACTGCGCGCTGCTCATTTGGTTCCCCTGTACAGGCCGTCCTCGCCGAAGAAGTGCGCGACCTTGTTCGCGCCGTAGAGCAGCAGGAGCGAGACGACGCCCTTGAACAGACCCGCTGCCGCGCCGAGGCCGAAGTTGTTGGCCGCGACGCCGTAGTAGTACGAGTACGTGTCGAGCACTTCGGAGGCTCCTGATCCGACGGCGTTGCGCTGGATCAGGAACTGCTCGAAGCCGACGTTGAGTGCGTTGCCGAGGCGGAGCACGAGGAGCAGCACGATCACGCTGCGCATGCCGGGCAGGGTGATGTGCCAGGTCCGCCGCCGCCGGTTCGCGCCGTCCGCCGCGGCCGCCTCGTACAGCGCCGGGTCGATGGCGGCGATCGCGGCGAGGAAGACGATGATCCCCCAGCCCGCTTCCTTCCACACGGCCTGCGCGGTGACCAGGTACTTGAACGCGCCCGGGTCGGTCATGATGTCCCAGGGGTTCTGCCCGTGCGTGAGCAGCAGGTGGTTGAGCAGGCCCGCGCCGCCGAGCATCTGCTGGAACAGCACGATGACCAGCACCCAGGAGAAGAAGTGCGGCAGGTAGACGATCGCCTGCACGAACGAGCGGATCCTGCTGTCGAGCACCGAGTTCAGCAGGATCGCGAGCGCGATCGGCACCGGGAAGTAGAGCACCAGCTGCACGACGCTGAGCACGATCGTGTTCTCGAAGGCGTGCCAGAAGTTCGGGTCGGCGAACAGCGCCTGGAAGTTCTGCAGGCCGATCCACGTGCTCTGCCAGAAGCCGAGGATGTAGTCGTAGTACTCGAAGGCCGTGACCGTGCCGAACATCGGCAGGTAGTTGAACGCGATGACCAGCAGCAGGGCGGGAATCGCCATCAGCAGCAGGGGCCAGTCGCGGCGCAGCCGTGCCCGGAACGGCAGCTTCGTGCGCGTTCGCTTCCGTTTGGCCGGCGTGCGCTGCCGCTTGTCGCGCTCGGCCTCCGTCGTCGCCGTGCTGCCCTGCACGGATATCGCCGACATCTGATAACTCCTCGTTCTCGCCTTGCCCGCAGTCGGGGAGCTTCGCGCCCGCGGGGAGCGGGCGCGAAGCCGATCAGATGTCAGGAACCGTCGCCGAACTTGTCGTAGACGTTGGCGGTGTACCAGTCGAGCATCTTCTGGCCGCCGGACTTCTTCCAGTTCGCCAGTGCGGTCTGGAAGTCGCTCACCGTCTTCGAGCCGTAGGTCACCTGGTTCACGATGTCGACGACCTCGGCCATGCTGTAGGCCGTCTGGTACTGCGAGGGCGCGGTGATGTTCATGTTCCAGAAGGTCGGCTTGTACGCGTACTTGACCGCGTTGCCGGTCCAGGCGCACAGGCCCTTGGTCACGTCCGCGGCGCCGAAGTTGCTGACCGCGGACTGCGGCGTGATCAACTGCTGGTAAATGGCCTGGTTCGACTCGTTGTCGCCCTGCTTCGTGTACGACGGGCCGGACGAGGTCATGGTGTAGTCCGTGCCCTCGATGCCGTAGTTGATCATCGTGTACTCGTACGAGCCGAAGGGCGCCGCGAGGTAGTTCGCCAGCTCCAGGATCTCCTCGATCTGGGTCTTGGAGAGGCTCTTGTTGAGGTAGCTGGTCAAGCCGCTCGAGTTGCCGAGCGCGATCTTCGGCGTCGAGCCGTCCGAGGCGAAGACGTCGAAGGCACCGCGCTGGTACGCGGCGTTCGCGCCCTTGCCCGAGGTGAAGTCCGCCAGATTCCAGGCGCCGGTGCCGTCGGACTCGATGAGCGACTTGCCGGACCAGAACCGCTGCTTGCTGTCGTTCGTGTCGCCGGCCGCCGCGCTCGGGTGCATGTAGCCGGACTTGGCGATCTTGTAGGCGTAGGCCAGCGCGCCGGCGAACTCGTCCGTGTCGTAGGCGGAGATCACCTTGCCGCCCTTGACGACGAACTCGCCGGGCCCGTTCGGCGGGGCCTTGAAGATCTGCTGGATCGAGAACCACAGCAGGTCGAACGCGTAGACTCCCGCGGCCTTCGAGGTCAGTTCGGCGCCGAGCGAGTACAGGTCGTCGGCGCTCTTGACGCTGCTCGCCGTGATGCCCTTGCTCGCGAGGATGTCGCTCCGGTAGTAGAGCACGCCGGTGAAGGAGTTGCCCGAGGTCCAGCACGGGAAGCCGTAGAGCTTGTCCTCCCACGCGGCGGACTGCCAGCCGCCGGTCGGGATCGCCGCGAGGTTCGGGTACTTGCGGATGTTCGCGCCGGACAGAAACGGCGTCAGATCGGCGAACTTCTCCACGGTCAGCTCGCCGGTGTTGGCCTGGCCGTTGTTCCACGACGGAATGTTGATCCAGTCGGGCAGCCTGTTTCCCGCGACGAGGGTCGGCAGCGTGGTGCCGTAGTTGTTGCCGTTGGCCGGGTTCACGGTCAGGTTCGCGCCGAGGGCCTTGCTCAGCGCCTGGTAGTACGCGTTGTTCGCGGACGGGATGCTGCCCCAGAGCGGGATGATCGCGGAGTACGAACCGCCGGAGCCTGGCGTGGAGCCGACGGTCTTGACCAGGTTCGTCGGGTAGTTCAGGAAGCCGGGGTCGGACAGCGCGCCGTTCGCGCCGGTCACCACCGGAATGTCGGGCGTGGGTCCGTTCGTCAGCTGCACATAGTCGGGCAGGATCGCGCTGAGGCCCTTGGACGTGGTCACGCCGCCCTTGTTCGACGCGGCGCTGCCACAGGCTGAAAGCAGTGGCATGGCGGCTATCCCGCCGGCGACACCCGCGGTCGCGGTGACGAAGCCGCGCCGGGTGAAAGTGGTGGAGCTCGGCATTGAACTCTCCAGGATGGTGGGGTCGCTCGGCCGACCCACGCGAGAGGGAGTCGTCGAAGCGCTTCAATGTGGGGATGAGGCTAGGACAGCGATTCGACCCAGGCAAGGGGCTTCGATTACGGTTCGGTTACGGGAGGCCCGCCTTCCGCACAGCGGCCCGCACCCCGCCCCGGATCAACACCTTGTGCCACATACCCGTGTCGACCTGCTGGAAGAGTGGGATGTGAGAACATTTCCGGAGTCCTTTGCCGACCCGGGGGTTGACACGGAGCCGGTCCCACTGAGACTTTCGAAGCGCTTCGATGCTCGAATCAATTTTCTGAATGAAAGTGTTGCCCTGTGACCCCAGCACCCGAAGACCAGGCCGCAGCGCTGCTGGCCGAGTTGACCGTCGCCGAGAAGGTTTCCTTCCTGCACCAGCACCAGCCCGCCGTCGACCGCCTGGGCATCGCGAAGTTCCACACGGGTTGTGAGGCGCTGCACGGCGTCGCGTGGATCGGCAGGGCGACGGTCTTCCCGCAGGCGGTCGGTCTCGGCGCGACCTGGGACAGAGAGCTGCTGCGCCGGATCGGAGAGGCCGTGTCCACCGAGGTGCGCGCCTTCAAGCAGGACACCGCGAACGCGTTCCAGCTCAGCGACCAGTCGGAGAAGCATCCGATGGTCTCGCTCAACGTCTGGGCGCCGGTGGTGAACCCGCTGCGCGACCCGCGCTGGGGCCGCAACGAGGAGGGCTACAGCGAGGACGCGTACGCCACGTCGGAACTGGCGACGGCGTACTGCACCGGCTTGCGCGGCGACCATCCGACGGTGTGGCGCACGACGCCGGTGCTCAAGCACTTCCTGGCGTACAACACGGAAACCGACCGGGACGTCGTAGACATCCATGTGCCGGAGCGGGTGCTGCACGAATACGAACTCGAAGCTTTCCGCGGACCGATCCGGGCGGGCGTGGCCGCGGGCGTCATGCCCGGCTACAACCTGACCAACGGCGTGCCGAACCACGTGCATCCGCTGATCAACGAGGTGCTGCGCGCGTGGGATCCGGAGCTCGCCGTGTGTTCCGACGCGCAGGCTCCGTCGAACCTCGTCGACCGCGAGAAGTTCTTCGCCACGCACGCCGAATCGCACGCGGCCGCGCTGAAGGCCGGCGTGGATAGTTACACGGACAACAACGCGGATTCGCAGCCGACGATCGACCGGTTCACCGAGGCGCTCAGGCTCGGCCTGATCACCGAGGCGGAGGTTGACGCGGCCGTGCGCCGACTTCTGCTGCTGCGCGCGCGTGCCGGCGAGTTCGCGCCGGACGACGACCCGTACGCCGGGATCCGCGCGGATGTGATCGACTGCGCCCGGCATCGGGAGCTCGCCCGCGAGGCAGCGCTGGCCTCGGTCGTGCTGCTGAAGAACGAGAATTCGGCGCTGCCGCTGGCGGCGCCGCAGGGTCGGATCGCGGTGATCGGCCACCTCGGCTCGCGCGTGCTGACCGACTGGTACAGCGGCACGCTGCCCTACGGCATCTCGATCGCGGACGGCCTGCGCGATGAGCTCTCCGGGTCTGAGATCTTCGCGGCGGACGGCGCGGATCTCGTCGTGCTGCGCGACGTAGGCGGCATCGGCGAGTTCGGCCCATTCCGGCACCAGGACTGGGGAACGAGCGTGCAATGCCCGCTCCCGGTGCATACCCTGCAGTCCGCCGAGAACGGGAAATACCTCACGCTGACCGGCGAGGGCGACGCCGAGATCGAGGCGGCAGCCGAGACGCCCGACGGCTGGTTCGTCAAGGAACTGTGGGAGTTCGAGGCGGTCGCGGACGACGAAAGTGCCGCGGACCGGCAGCAGTTGCTGCTGCGCTCGAACGCCCCGCACAGCCGGAAGTACGCGCGCATCGACCACGCGACCGGCCGCCTCGTCGCCGACGCCGAGTCCCCCGAGCAGGCCACGCGCTTCCAACTCGATCAGATCGCGTCCGGCATCGAGGTGGCCTCGGAACTCGCCGTCTCGGCCGACCGCGTCGTGCTGGTGCTCGGCAACGACCCGCACATCAACGGCCGCGAGACCGTGGACCGCGAGAGTCTTGCTCTGCCTCCGCGGCAGGAGCGCCTGCTGCACGCCGTGCTCGCCGCGAATCCGAACACCGTGCTGGTCGTGGTCGCCAGCTACCCGTACGCGATCGAGGCGGCGGCCGAACGGGTCCCGGCGATCGTGTGGACCTCGCATGCGGGCCAGGAACTCGGCACGGCCGTCGCGCACGTGCTCAGCGGTCGGCACAACCCGTCCGGCCGGCTCCCGCAGACCTGGTACTCCGGTGCGGCCGAACTGCCCGCGCGAGATGACTACGACGTCATCGGATCGCGGTGGACCTACCGCTATTCGCGGCGGGCGCACGTGTATCCGTTCGGGCATGGTCTTTCCTACGCGACGTTCGAGTACCGCGACCCGGCTGTGACGGTGCGGGAAAATGCGCCGGGAGCGCTCACAGTAACGGCTGAAGTCGGCGTAGCCAACACCTCCGGCGTTCCCGGACACGAGGTCGTGCAGCTCTACGCGCACCGCGTCGGTGACGACGAGGAGCTTCGCGGGCTCGTCGGCTTCGAGCGAATCCTCCTGGCCGCCGGGGAGAGTCGGCGGGTCGCGTTCGAGGTGCCGCTCGAACGGCTGTCCTCCGGTGAGTACGAATTCGAGTTCGGCCGATCGAGTGAGGATTCCGCGGTGACCGCACGCCTGGAGCTTTCGTGACCGTCCTCGACGGGCCGTTTCTGCCGACCTGGGATTCACTGTCCGCGTACCGGGTGCCGGAGTGGTTTCGCGACGCCAAGTTCGGCATCTTCGTCCACTGGGGCCCGTACAGCGTGCCCGCGTTCGGCAACGAGTGGTACGCGCGGAACATGTACCGCCCGGGCAAGCCGGAGTACGAGCACCATCGCGCCACGTACGGCCCGCAGTCGGAGTTCGGCTTCAAGGACTTCATCCCGCTGCTGGATGGTGCCCAGTTCGATCCGGATGTGTGGGCGGCACTCTTCCGCACGGCCGGGGCCCAATACGTGGTCCCGGTGGCGCAGCATCACGACGGCTTCGCGATGTACCGCAGCGAGCTCAACCCGTGGAACGCGGCCGAGATGGGTCCGAAGCGCGACGTCATCGGCGAACTCTCGCGTGCTGTGCGCGACCGGTCGATGGTCTTCGGCGTGTCCTGGCACCGCGCCGAGCTGTGGTGGTTCCTCAACGGCGGCATGACCTTCGACTCGGACGTGCGCTCTGGAAAGTACGCCTCGCTCTACGGCCCGGCCCAGCCGCAGGAGCTGCCGCCGAGCAAGCAGTTCCTCGACGAGTGGGCCGCGCACACCGTCGAACTCATCGACGCGTACGAGCCGCAGTTGTTCTACTTCGATTGGTGGATCCACCGGCCCGCGTACCGACCGTACCTCCCACGTCTCGCGGCGCATTACTACAACCGCTTGGCGGCAAGCGGCCTCGGCCCGGTACTCACGTACAAGGACCAGGCCTTCCCGGCCGGAACCGCCGTCGAGGACGTCGAACGCGGGTCCAGCGCCACGCTGCGTCCCCGGCCGTGGCAGGCATGCACGTCGATCTCGCGTAAGGCCTGGTGCTATCTCGAAGATCAGGACTACAAATCCGCGAAGGAACTCGTCGGCGCGCTCGTGGATGTGGTGTCCAAGAACGGCTGCCTGCTCCTGAACGTGGGACCCAAGGCGGACGGCTCCATCCCCGACGAGGAAGCAGACCTGCTGCGTTCGATCGGCGCTTGGCTGGCGACGAACGGCGAGGCGATCTACGCGTCGCGCCCGTGGACCGTCTTCGGCGAGGGCCCGACCAAGCCGGCCGATGGCGGCTTCTCCGAGTCCAAGCAGCAGGAGTACGGTCCGCGCGACTTCCGATTCACCACGCGCGACGGGTTCCTTTACGTCATCGGCCTCGCAGCCCCGCAAGACGGCCGCATGGAGGTCCGTTCACTCGGCGCCCACCTGGCGATCTACGAGCGACGGATCGCCCGGATCGAACTTCTCGGCCACACGCACGAGTGGGAGCCGAAGGAGTTGGAGTTCGAGCAGCGATCGGACGCGCTGAGCGTGCGCCTGCCGCAGACCTGGGCGACCGGGCGCCAGAAGGAGATCCCGCTGCCGGTCCTGAAGATCACGCCGACTGCCTAGACGTTGCCGTAAATGCCTTCGATGCGGTCGTAGTCGCCGGTCAGTGAGTACGCGTCATCTTGGCCGGTGAGGTTGAGGTCGTAGATGACGGCCCCGTCGTCGTAGCCTGAAGCGCCCATGGCCAGCGCGTCCTGGGTCACCGCGCCCACGTAGTCCGGGTTCGGATTGCCCTTGTTGCCCTGGCGGCTGTAGTGCCTGGCGTAGACCATTACGGCCAGCCGCTGGTACGGCTTGAGCGACTGCCGTACGCGCTTGATCTGCGCCGGAGCGGTCTTGCTGACCGAGGTGTCGTAGGCGGGCTCGTCGCGGAACGGAAAGATCACGCCGGTGAAGATCGACGCGTTGAACTTGCGCATGACGGCGTGCTCACCGACCAGATCGCGGTAGTAGAAGATCGGCCAGAACTGGAATTGCGGGTTCTGCGCCCGCGCCGCCTCGACGATCTGCCTGGCGTACGTGGGCGTGAAGACGCCGACGTTCTCGCTGAAGTCGTCGATCGCGAAGCCGGTCAGCGCGGGATGAGTCAGCGACAGTTCGGCGAGCTGCGTAGCCCATTGCGGGTAATCGAAGCCGAAGGGCGGATAGTTCCCGCCGGACTCGTCGGGCGGCAACAGGTAGGCCATGACGCTGATTCCGCGTTGGGCCGCGGCGTCGAGGAAGGTCGGCAGTTCGCTCCACTGGCGGTCGGCGTGGCCGCCGTAGATCTCGTAGAGGTACGTCGTAACGTGCGCCCGCTGGAGCCGGTCCAGCGTTCGCGGAATGTCGACGCTCCGGCCGTTGAAGATCGCTCCACCTGACGCGCCGTGAATCAAAGGCTGCGGCGTCGGATTGGCGACCAGAAGAGCGGCCAGCATGGCGGCGGCGATTCCCATGTCACCGTACTATCTGAAATAGGACAATCTACTCGGCGGGCGCGGCCGAAGATCGCCTGTTCGGACCAATCAGCGATCAGACCGATCAGCCCAGCGGGCTTCTTAGGGGAAGCCGGGACCGCCGTCGACGGGGATGAAGCCCGCGTACCAGCCGGCGGCGACGGCGAGACCCGCGATCAGCACCCAGACGATCCACTGGTGCTTGACTCGGGCGAGCCAGCCGGCGGGTGCGAGCAGGATCGGGAACGCGGCGAGCATCTCGCGCGGGACGACGGTGTAGTCGTGGATCGCCGTGTAGACGATCGCGGCGACGACGATCGTATAGAACGTGATCTCCCAGCGTTGGCGCTGGACGAGCATGACGACGATCAGAATCGGGACGATCAGCAGGACGGCCGTCGTGATGTGCGCCTGGCCGTTGTTGTAGCCGTGCGCGGTGCCCTCGATGCCGAGCTTGATCCGGTGGAACACCTGGCCCGCGTTGCCGAAGCCGGTGCCCCACTTCTTCTGCGCGTTCATGTAGCCGCTGATGCTGCCCATGCGGTACGCGACGTAGACGAGGAAGCCCGCTGCTCCGATCGGGGCGATGACGGCGCCGAGCAGTGGTCGCCACCTGAAGCTGCGGTGGCGGACGCACTCGACCACGGCCGCGACGCAGACCGTGAGTACGACGGCGTCGGCGGTCGGACGCGTGGCACCGGCGAGGCAGGCGAGAATTCCCGCGGTGATCCAAGCGCGGCGGAGCAATGCGTACAGCGCCCACGCGGTCAGGCAGATCGCGAGGGTGTCGGCGTAGAGGGCGCCCTGAATGACTGCTGACGGCATGACCGCCCAGAGCACGGCGAAGATCAGGCCGGTGCGCGCGTCTCGGAGCAGGCGGCCGATCTCGAACAGCGCCCAGGAGCAGGCGACGGCCGCGACCCACGTGATGGTCAGGCCGACGGCGGTCACGCTGAGCAGGCCGCCGGTGAGTGCGTGGCCGAGCGCCATCAGGCCCGGGTAGAGAGGGTCGAAGGCGAAGGGCGAGAGAGCGGGCGAGATCTTGGTGTCGTAGCCGCGCTCGGCGATCTTCTGGTACCAGCCGGAGTCGACGAACACGAACATGCCGCGCGCCGCGTAGCCGTGGCCGCTGGAGACCAGCCCGAACACCAGCGTGCCGACGAGCCGTACGGCCAGGTACGCGGCCATCGCGGGCCAGGCGCGCCCGGCCGAGCGGAGCGCACGATCACGGACGGCGGCGATACGGCCCGGAGCCGCATCCCCATCACGTGCGGAAGAAACCTGCTCGGTCATACTGCTCATGCCTCGCCGTAACCGCCCGTCTGTCCCGCGCCCGCCATCCGTTCAACTGACGTCGGATCCTACAGCGTCAGTTCCCGTCCGAATGGAAAACGCGTGCGCAGGCGATCAGACTCCCGCCGCGCGCATGCCGCGCAGCTCCTTCTTCAGCTCGGAGATCTCGTCGCGGAAGCGTGCGGCGAGCTCGAACTGCAGCTCGGCGGCTGCCGTGTGCATCTGCTGGGACAGGTCCTCGATCAGCGCCTCCAGCTCCTCCGCCGGCTTGCCGACGAAGTCCACACTGGTCACGCCCTTGGCTCCGACGCCCGGCACCGGCGCGCGGCCCTTGCCCTGCGGGCGGCCGCCGAGCAGGTTGCGGGTGTCCTCGTCCTCGCGGATCAGCGAGTCGGTGATATCGGCGATCTTCTTCCGCAGCGGGGTCGGATCGATGCCGTGCTCGGTGTTGTAGGCGACCTGCTTCGCGCGGCGTCGGTTGGTCTCGTCGATCGCCTTCGCCATCGCGGCGGTGATCTTGTCGGCGTACATGTGCACCTGGCCGCCGACGTTGCGCGCCGCGCGGCCGATGGTCTGGATCAGCGACGTGGGGCTGCGCAGGAACCCCTCCTTGTCGGCGTCCAGGATCGCCACCAGCGAGACCTCGGGCAGGTCGAGCCCCTCCCGCAGCAGGTTGATGCCGACCAGTACGTCGAACACACCGAGGCGCAGCTCACGCAGCAGCTCGACCCGGCGCAGCGTGTCGATGTCCGAGTGCAGGTAGCGGACCTTGACGCCTAGCTCCAGCAGATAGTCCGTCAGATCCTCGGACATCTTCTTGGTCAGCGTCGTCACGAGCACGCGCTCATTGCGATCGGACCTCTGGCGGATCTCGTGCACCAGGTCGTCGATCTGACCCTGCGTCGGCTTGACGATGACTTCGGGGTCGATCAGGCCGGTCGGGCGGATGACCTGCTCGACCACCTCGCCGCCGGCCTGCGCGAGCTCGTACGGGCCGGGGGTCGCCGAGAGGTACACCGTCTGGCCGATGCGCTCGACGAACTCCTCCCATCTCAGCGGCCTGTTGTCGAGGGCGGAGGGCAGCCGGAAGCCGAAGTCCACGAGGTTGCGCTTGCGCGAGGTGTCACCCTCGTACATCGCGCCGATCTGCGGCACGGTCTGGTGCGACTCGTCGATGACCAGCAGGAAGTCGTCCGGGAAGTAGTCCAGCAGGGTGTTCGGCGCGGTCCCGGCCTCGCGGCCGTCGATGTGCCGCGAGTAGTTCTCGATGCCGTTGCAGAACCCGACCTCGCGCATCATCTCCAGGTCGTAGGTCGTACGCATCCGCAGCCGCTGCGCCTCGAGCAGCTTGCCCTGCCGCTCGAGCACCTCGAGCCGCTCGGCCAGCTCCTTCTCGATCCCGGCGATGGCCCGCTCCATCCGCTCCGGGCCGGCGACGTAGTGGGTGGCCGGGAAGACGTAGATCTCCTGATCGTCCGTCAGGATCTCGCCGGTCACCGGGTGCAGGGTCATCAGCCGCTCGATCTCGTCGCCGAACATCTCGACGCGGACCGGGTGCTCCTCGTACATCGGGAAGATGTCCACGGTGTCCCCGCGCACCCGGAACGTGCCGCGGGTGAAGGCGACGTCGTTGCGCGCGTACTGCACGGCGACGAGCTTGCGCAGCAGCTGGTCGAGCCCGAACTCCTCGCCGACGCGCAGCCGGACCATCCGGTCGACGTACTCCTGCGGCGTGCCAAGACCGTAGATGCAGGACACGGAGGCGACCACGATCACGTCCCGCCGGGTCAGCAGCGAGCTGGTCGCCGAGTGGCGCAGCCGCTCGACCTCCGCGTTGACCGAGGAGTCCTTCTCGATATACGTGTCCGACTGCGCGATGTACGCCTCGGGCTGGTAATAGTCGTAGTACGAGACGAAGTACTCGACGGCGTTGTTCGGCAGCAGTTCGCGGAACTCGTTGGCCAGCTGCGCGGCGAGGGTCTTGTTCGGCGCCATCACCAGCGTCGGCCGCTGCAGCCGCTCGATCAGCCAGGCGGTCGTCGCCGACTTGCCGGTACCCGTGGCGCCGAGCAGCACGACGTTCTGCTCGCCGTCGCGCACCCGCTGCTCGAGCTCGGCGATCGCCGTCGGCTGGTCGCCGGACGGCGTGTACTCGCTGATCACCTCGAAGGGGGCAACACTGCGTTCCAGGTCCGTCGTCGGTCGCGTCATAGCATCAGGCTAAACGCGACCGCAGACAATTATCGTCCCCGCAGGTCAGCCCTGCTTCTCCGCGAGCTTGCGGAAGACCGGACGGGGCAGGTGGCGCAGCGTGGACATCGCGTAGCGCACCTGGGCCGGGACCCAGACCAGCTCGGCGTTCTTGCGCAGCCCCTCCACGATCCCGTCGGCGACGGCCTCGGCGGTCGTGGACATCGGCGCCTTGGGCCGACCCGTGGTCATCTTCGTGTCGACGAAGCTCGGCCGCACCACCATCACGTGCACGCCGGTGCCCACCAGCGAGTCGCCGAGGCCCTGCGCGAACGCGTCGAGCCCGGCCTTGCTCGACCCGTAGATGAAGTTCGCCTTGCGCGCCCGCTCGGCGGCCACCGAGGAGAGCACCACCAGCGAGCCGTGGCCCTGCTTCCGCAGCGCCTGGGAGCAGACGAGCGAGGAGGTGACCGCGCCCACGTAGTTGGTCTGCACGACCTGCGCGGCGGCCAGCGGATCCCGCTCGTCGTCCGCCTGGTCGCCCAGCACGCCGAAGGCGAGCAGCACCACGTCGATGTCGCCCTCCTCGAACAGCGGCGCGAGCACCTTCTCGTGCGAGGAGAAGTCGAGCGCGTCGAAGTCGACCGTGCGCACCTCGCCGCCGTACGAGCGCAGCAGGGTGGCGGCGGCGTTCAGCCGGTCCGAGGGGCGCGCGGCCAGGATGATGCGCTTGGTCTTGTCCTGGGCCAGCTTGCGCGCCGTGGCGACGGCGATGTCGGAGGAGCCGCCGAGTACCAGCAGCGACTGCACCGAACCGAGGGAGTCCTTCATGTCACGATCCTTAAGAAGACAGTGCCCTTAGAGGCTGAGTCGGCGGGACTGGTCGGAGACGAACACGCCCTGCGGGTCCACCTCGGCGCGCACCTTGCGGAAGTCCTCGAGGCGCGGATACATCGCCTCGAGGTCCGCGGCGGACATCCGGGAGTCCTTGGCCAGGTAGAGCCGGCCGCCCGCTTCCAGCACCTTTTCGTCCATCCAGCGCAGCAGCCCGGGCAGGCCGGGGGTCCTGGTCGGGAAGTCGTAGGTCAGCGTCCAGCCCTCGGTCGGAAAGGACAGGTAACCGGGGCTGGCCGGCCCGAAACGCTTGAGCACGGTGACGAAGGAGGGCGCGCGCTGCACCGCCACGCGCTCCACGATCCGGCGCAGCGTGGCGGCCGCGTCGAAGGGCACGACGAACTGGTACTGCAGGAATCCGGCGGCGCCGTAGACGCGGTTCCAGCCGTGGATCGCGTCGAGCGGATGGAAGAACCCGCCGATGCTCGCCAGGTGCGTGTGCGAGTGCTGCGGCGCGCGCCGGTAGTTGGCCGCGTTCAGCAGCCGGACGGTGCGCTTGTTGAGCAGGCCGCTCGGGAACAGGTCGGGCATCGCGGCCAGCGGCTTCGGCTGGAAGGCGAGCGGGTTCTCGCGCTGCTTCGGCGGCAGGTCCGCGAGGGCGGCGAAGTCCCCGCTCTCCACCCAGCCGCGGCCGAGCGAGGGGCCGGTGGCCAGGTTGTCCAGGGAGGCGACGGAGAAGCGGTGGTCCGCGTCCGTCTCCGTCATCCGGTCCATCGCCTCGTCGAGATCCGCCACCCGGGTGGTCTCCACCAGGATCCGCGAGGTCTCGACCGGCAGCATCCGCAGCGTGGCCCGCAGCACGACGCCGGTCAGGCCCATGCCGCCGGCCGTCGCCCAGAACAGCCCGGGCTCGGTCTCCGGCGTCAGGGTGCGAACGTCGCCGTCGGCGAGCAGCAGGTCCATGGACACGACGTGCCGGGCGAAGGAGCCGTCGGCGTGGTGGCTCTTGCCGTGGATGTCGCAGGCGATCGCGCCGCCCACGGTCACGTACCTGGTCCCCGGGCTGACCGGGACGAAGTAGCCGAAGGGCAGCATCGCCCGCATCAGCTGCTGCAGGCTGACCCCGGGTTCGACGACGACCAGGCCGCTCGCGAGGTCCACGCTCAGAATGCGGTTCATGCCGGTCAGGTCGAGGACCCGGCCGCCGCCGTTCTGCGCGGGATCGCCGTAGGAGCGGCCGAGTCCGCGGGCCACGATCCCGCGCGGGCCGGCCGTCGCCACCGCCTCGGCGACGTCCTCGCGGGTACGCGGCCGCAGCACCTCGGCGACCGAGGGCGACGTGCGTCCCCAGCCAGTGAGTCGCTCAGTGCCCATTGACGAAAACCCCCAATGCGAACAAGACAAGCCAGGCCAGGCCGATTCCCATGATGACCCTATCGCCGAGCACCACGTCCTCCGGCTCGCCCGCCTGGCCGGCGTCGACGAACATCGCGTAGCGCAGGAAGACGAAGGCCCAGGGCACGATGGACAGCTCGTGCCAGCGCACGCCGCGGTCCGTCAGTCCCAGGTCGAAGGCCCACAGGCTGTAGGTCAGGATCGTCAATCCGACCATGGTCTGCCAGATGAACCGCAGGTAGGACGGCGTGTATCCGGCGAGCGCGCGTCGGGTCACGGCCGCGTCCTCGCCCATCAGCTCCAGCTCCGAGTAGCGCTTGCCCGCGACCATGAACAGCGAGGCGAAGCCGGTGGTGAGCAGGAACCACTGGGAGAGCGGGATGCCCGCGGCGACGCCGCCGATCATGGCACGCAGCAGGAACCCGCTGGCCACCAGCGCGAGGTCGAGCACGAGCACGTGCTTGAACCAGGCGCTGTAGGCCAAATGCATGACCAGATATACCGCGATCACCGCGACGGTGCCGGCATTGTCGATCATCGCCACGGCCAGCGACGCGGCGGAGAGTACGAGCACGCACACCCAGGCCAGCCGGAGCGGGATGATCCCGGCGGCGATCGGCCGGTTGCGCTTGGTCGGGTGCGCCCGGTCGGCCTCGACGTCCAGCGCGTCGTTCGCGTAGTAGACCGCCGAGGCCGCGAGGCAGAAGGCGACGAACGCGACGGCCACCGGCCCGAGCGTCTGCCGGTGGGTGATGGTGCCGGAGGCCAGCGGGGCGGTGAGGACGAGGACGTTCTTGATCCACTGCTTCGGGCGGGCCTCGCGGAACAGCCCCGCGAGCAGCGAGCGCGACACGATCGCGGCACCGTCCCGAGGGTCGCCGCCGTCGGCCGGCGCCGTCAGGTCCGGTTCCGCCGCGTCGTTCTGCTGTTGTTGCGCCGGGAACGACGACATGCGTTCTCCTTCACAATTGCCAGCCGTATGGCAACGGTTCGGTACCGCGCCCAGCCCGATTTGATAACGGCCTGGGAACTTTATCAGGATTGGGCGGTTTTGCCGTCGAGCTCACGCCACAGCTGGGCAACAGCTTCGTCGAGTTCCGCCGCGGTGCCGCTGTTGTCGATCAGCCGGTCGGCGGCGGCGTTGCGCTGCTCGCGCGGGGCCTGCGCCGCGATCCGGGCGCGCGCCTCCGGCTCGGACATGCCGCGGTCCCGCACCAGGCGGGCGATCCGCGTGTCGTCGTCGGCGTCCACCACGATGACGAACTCGAACAGCGGCGCGAGCCCGCCCTCGACGAGCAGCGGAATGTCCTGGACGACGACGCTGCCGTCCGGGGCGGCGGCCGCGCGCTCGGCCATCCATGCTCGAACCCTGGGATGCACGATCGCGTTCAGCCGCTTGCGCCGCTCCTCGTCGGCGAAGACCACCGAGGCCAGCGCGGCGCGGTCCAGCGAGCCGTCCGCGCGCAGCACCTGCGGGCCGAAGGCCTCGGCCACCTCGGCGAGTCCTTCGGTGCCGGGCTCGACCACGGCCCGCGCGGCCAGGTCGGCGTCCAGCACGATCGCGCCGTGCCCGGCCAGCAGGCGTGCCACGGTGCTCTTGCCCGCGCCGATCCCGCCGGTCAGTCCCACGTGCAGGGTACGCATCCGGGTGAATTCCTCTCCGCCGCTCGGATGAAACGAAGCAGGGGACCCGGTGGGGTCCCCTGCCGCGTCAGCCTAGCGGCTGTTCACTCTGTGCGCCGAGCCTCAGCTCTGGCCGCCGCCCGCCAGCTTCTCGCGCAGCGCGGCGAGCTGGTCGTCGGAGGCCAGCGTGCCGGTGGCCTCGCCGCCGCCGCCCTGCGTCGAGGAGTAGCTCGACGGGGCCGGGCCGCCGCCCTCGGCCGGGCTGGCGGTGCCGTTGGCCGCGGCCTCCGCGTCGGCCTTGCGGGCCTCGGCGATCTGCTTCTGGTGCTGCTCGAAGCGGGCCTGCGCCTCGGAGTACTGCCCCTCCCAGACCTCGCGCTGGGTGTCGTAGCCCTCGAGCCACTCGCCGGTCTCCGGGTCGAAGCCCTCGGGGTAGACGTAGTTGCCCTCCGCGTCGTACGACGCGGCCATGCCGTACAGCGTCGGGTCGAACTGGTCGACCGAGGAGTCGCCGGTCAGGCCCTCGTTCGCCTGCTTGAGCGACAGCGAGATGCGGCGGCGCTCCAGGTCGATGTCGATGACCTTGACGAAGATCTCGTCCGAGACCTGCACGACCTGCTCGGGGATCTCCACGTGGCGCTCGGCCAGCTCGGAGATGTGCACCAGGCCCTCGATGCCCTCGTCCACCCGGACGAACGCGCCGAACGGCACCAGCTTGGTGACCCGGCCGGGCACGACCTGGCCGATCTGGTGCGTGCGGGCGAACTGCTGCCACGGGTCTTCCTGGGTCGCCTTGAGCGACAGGGAGACGCGCTCGCGGTCCATGTCCACGTCCAGGACCTCGACCGTGACCTCCTGGCCGACCTCGACGACCTCGGAGGGGTGGTCGATGTGC
>NZ_DASZKT010000193.1:0-1589 GCF_035552695.1 Actinospica sp. | reverse complement strand
TTGGTGCAGCAGGACGCGCCGCGGCGCCGTAGTGGTCACACGTCCGCGGTGACGATCGGCGGAGAGCGATTGTTCCTTGCCGCCAGCAGCCGCGCAGATGGCACCCTGGCCGAGGTGTTTGTCCGGTGGGGTAAGCAGGGGTCTGCCTGCGCCGGGCTGATGGACGCGTACGCAGTGGGGCTATCCGTGGGCCTCCAGCGCGGCGTGCCGCTCACCGAGCTGCTCCAGCCGGCCTTGGGCCTGTCCTTCGCGCCGGCCGGGCACACCGACGACCCGGAGATTCCCCGGGTTCGTTCGGTGGTCGATTACCTGGCGCGGCGCCTGGCCGTTGACTGGCTCTCTTACGCCCAGCGCGCCGCGATTGGCGTGTTCACCACTTCAGAGCTGGCCGGGCAGGGTGGACGCGAGTGCGATCCGAGGGGCCGGGAGGTTCGGCAGGTCCGTGATCGCTGCGTGTCGTCGTGGCTCCACCAGGCCGACGATGGCAGAGAAGACGTGCTTTTCCGCGACGGGTTGCCACCGCCAGATCGCCAGCGTAGCTCGCTACCCGCGGCTCATCCGAGAGTTCGCGGGTGAATGACTGACGCACGGCTCAAAGCAGTCCTGCGAGCGGCCAGAGAAGACACCCACGACGACGCGGCGGCCCTCAGCGGACATCTCGCGCCCGTAGAGAAGACTCGGGTTCGCGGGAAGAAGCGTTATAGGTCGGTTCCAGTTTCCATTTCCGCGATGATTTGTTCGAGTATTCCTACGGCCTGGTGCGGGGCGGCATCCACGGCGATCAGGTGGTCCATAGCGAGCATGTAGGCGCCCACCTTGGCCTGGTCGTCGATGTAAGGCGCGCCGGTGAGGTTTTCTACGTAGACGACATGGGGCCGACGTAGACCTGGAACCAGCTGGGCACGACCCATCCCCGGACGGGCGTATCCCCGCGTCGACCGGGGCGCTCTGATCGCCGCTTCGGCGGCGGCGGACACGGTCTTTCAGGACATCGCCAGAAGGGTCATAGAACATGAAGTCGTGACAGCGGGCATGGCCGCAGCACGGGGAAGAGGGCTTGCTTGACTTTGCCTTCCCGCATTCGATCACGGTGAAGACGGGCCGCTCTTGCCCGTCGCGGCGGGCTTGCCTTATCCGGTCGGGAGCCCGAGGTGGCGTCGCTCGAGGTCTGAGCGCAGGGCGCTGAGGGTCAGTGACAGGGCCGTCAGCTGTTCAAGGGTGACGGCGCTGCCGAGGATCTCCTGGATCGCTGCCTGCCAGGCGGGCTCTGCCCGGGACACGACCGACTCGCCCGCCGGGGTCAGCGCGAGCAGGGACGAGCGCCGGTTCGCCGGGTTCGGGCGGCGCTCCAGCCAGCCCTGTTTCTCCAGACGGTCAGCGATCTTGCTGGTTGTTCCGACGCCGATCGCGAAGGCGGAGGCGAGGTCCGCGACGCGCGCGTCCGGGTGGTCGCGGACGTAGCGCAGCGCTTCGAAGTGCCCGGCTGCGACGTCGGCCTCCGCCTTCACGCGCTCGGCGACCGCGTTGTAGAGCCGCGTCTCCGCGCGGACGAGGTCGGTGAAGACTGTGTCGAGGGCAACATGACCTTC
>NZ_DASZKT010000192.1:0-3733 GCF_035552695.1 Actinospica sp. | reverse complement strand
AGCTCGCACCATTGGGCTGCAGCGTCCAGACCGGCGCCGGGGCGGTCCTCAACGTCGCACGCCCGGAGCCGGGAAGCACCATCGTCGTCTTCGGCGTCGGCGGCGTCGGCCTGGTCGCGGTCATGGCCGCGATGCTCACGCCGGCGGCGCGGGTCATCGCCGTCGACGTGAACGCCGCCCGCCTGGAGCTGGCGTCCGAGCTCGGGGCGACCGACACGGTCAATCCGGCCGACGGTGACCCGGTGTCAGCGCTGCTCGAATTGACCGGAGGCCTCGGCGCACAGTACGCGGTCGAGACTAGCGGCCGGCTGGCCGTCCTCGGTCAAGCGATCTCCTCGCTGGCTTCCGCCGGAACATGCATCGTCGTCGGCGCTCCGCCGCTGGGATCTCAGATCCCCGTCGACGTGCCGAACCTGCTCGGCCGCGGCATTCGCCTGGTCGGCACCAACCAGGGAGACAGCAACCCCCGACAGTTCATTCCGCGGCTCATCGAATTGCGCCGACAAGGCCGTCTGCCCTTCGACAGACTCATTCGTCCCTACGCTTTCGATCAGATCAACGTGGCAGCACAAGACGCAGCGGAAGCACGAACCATCAAGCCCGTGATGATCCTGCCCACGTGAGGCCGCAGGATGGCGAAACCCCCGAGTAGTCGATCTCTCGTTCTAGATTCCATGGAATTCATATGCTAGATATAATCAAATGATTCCATGGAATCGATCGTTTAACCGTGCACAGCAGGAGGTTTGAATGACGTCGGCACTATCGACGCTGGGTGTCGGGATCATCGGGGTCAGCCCCGTCCGCGGGTGGGCCGCCACCGCCCACATCCCGGCACTGCGCGCGCTGCCGGACTACGAGATCCGGGCGCTCAGCGCGCACAGCGCGGAATCGGCGCGCGCAGCCGGCGAGGTGTTCGGGGTAGATGCGGTGTTCTCAGACCACGAGCAGCTGGTGACCCGGCCAGACATCGACGTGGTCGCCGTGACCGTCAAGGTCCCGCACCACCGGCAGCTCGTCTCCGCCGCACTGGCCGCCGGCAAGGCCGTCTACTGCGAGTGGCCGCTCGGCCGCGACTTCGGCGACGCGCGGGCGATGGCCGCGCTCGCCGCCGGGCAGGGCGTGCGCACGGCCGTCGGGTTGCAGGCCCGCCACGCCCCCGCGGTCGAGTTCGTCCAGGAGCTGCTCCGCGACGGATATGTCGGCGAGGTCCTGTCAACGACCATGGTGGGGCTGTCGGTCCCGGGCGGCGTCGTGGTCCAGCCCAACGCCTACATGCTCGACAAGGCCAACGGGGCTAACGTGCTCACGATCGCCGCCGGGCACAGCCTGGACATCCTCAACCACGTGCTGGGCGAGTTCGCCGACCTGTCGGCCGTGTCGGATCTTCGCCGGCCGCTGATCACCATCGAAGAGACCGGGGAGCAGATCACGAAAACGGCGGCCGACCAGATCGCGGTGATCGGCACCCTCACGTCCGGGGCGACGGCCTGCATCCACATCCGTGAGGCCGTGGCCGGCGGCACCGGGTTCCTGTGGGAAATCAACGGAACCGGCGGAACGCTCCGGATTACCGCCGACGCCGCATACCCCGAGATCTATCCCCTGACCGTCGCGGGAGCCCACGGGCGGGACGAGCCCGCCGAGCTCGCCGTCCCGGCGGCGCTGACGCAGAAATGGCCCGCGCTTTCGAACCTGGAAGGAGCGCCCGCCTACAACGTCGGGCGTGCCTACGCCGCGTTCGCGGCAGACATCGGCAACGGGACTCACACCGTACCGGACTTCGCCGACGCCGCCCGGCGCCACGAGATCATCGCCGCCATCGAGAGGGCCGCGGCATCCGGGGAACGCGTGAAGGCGTAGGCCACTGCGCCGGGCCGAGTGTCAGAGCGGCGAAAACTGCGGGCGGCCAGCGTGACCTCACGACGCTGGGGCAATCTGCTCGTGCGACGTGACACGGCGGTTCGAGGCCCGCAACCTCATCAACGTGGCACCGAACTGGTCCAGCGCTCGCCCGGTGACCACGGACTCGAGCCGTGTGTGCAACTCGTCCTCGAACGACTTGGTCGCATTGGCCAGCAACCGCCGCCCGGCAGGCGTGAGCTCGATGATCTGCGAACGGCGGTCGTCCGGGTTGGCGCGACGGCGACACAGGCCAGCGGCCTCGATACGGTCCACAAGCTTGCTCGCGCCGCCGACGGTGATCGACAACTCCTCCTTGATGTCAAAGACACGGCACGTCGTGTACTTCGACATCACCTGCATCGGCTCGAACCATGGGAGCGGCAGGTCATACTCGGACCGAAGTCGGGCGTCGACGGCATTCCATAGATCAGTCTCGAAGCGGATCAGGTCGCTGAACAACACCTTCAGATCCGGCATGATCCCTACATCAATTCCAAGGAACGCACTTCTACGTCACACCCAAAGGCAACATAGCATTGATTCCACGGCAGCTATACCAAGGTGGCATTCACCAGTATCACAGGTGCGTCGGGAGTGTTCGCCAGAAGTCGGACTACGCCGTGCTGCAAGCCGTGGCAAGCAGGTCCGCGGTCTTTCGCAGCTCAGCCACGATCGCCTTGACGCGGGACTGCGCCAGGCGCGATCGCGGCGCGGCGACGGCGATCGCGTAGGGTACTTCCCCGGCACGGCTAGCGACCGCGACCGCCACTCCGCTGACGTCCGGCTCGCTCTCGCCGAAGTTCGTAGCCGAGCCGCGTCGCCGTACCTGCTTGAGCTCGGCCAGCAGCTCAGTACGGGTGCGAATGCTCCGCGGGGTCAAGATCTCGAGAGCCTCGTCGGGATAGCGGGCGAGGAGCTCCTCGTCGGACAGCGCCGCCAGCAAGATCTTTCCGCCGGAGACGCAACTGGCCGGCATTCGGGCGCCCAGACGTGAGCCCACCCGCAGGGGGGTCTGCGCCTCCACCGACTCGACGAACGCCGCGTCCGTGTGATGCAGGGTCACGATGCTGGCCGTCGCGCCGACGCGCTCGCCCAGGTCGGCGAGGAACGGCCTCGCATACGACCAGCGAGACGCGCTGGGCGTGAGGGCTTGCGCGAGGCTCAGCAGCTCCGGCCCGGGCTCGTAGCACCGCGTTGTGGTGTTCTGGCTGACCATTCCCGACGCTTCCAGCGTCGTGAGCAGCCGATGTGCAGTTGACGCAGATACGCCGATCGTCTGGCCGACGTCGGACAACCGCAGTTCCGAGTGGTGGCCGAAAAGGCGGAGCAACTCTGCAGACTTGGCGACCGACTCCACCGGATAGCGCGGGCCTGCCACACCCGAGCTGGAGTCGTCCGGAGTCTTCCGAACCATACGTGTGATCCCCTGGTCGCCGCCGAGGCTGTCTGCAAGAAAAAGCTTCTGCGCGAACTATACAAGAAAAAGCTTCTGCGCGGACTACAGCGGTCACCCCGCTAGGCGCGAGGGCCGGCCGGACAACTGTCCGGGCCTGGACCACGGCGACGCGCCGCCCGGACGGCCCGGCAGGCGAAGGCGCTGCCCCCGCCGTGACCGCGAAGGTGATCCTCAGTGCACGCGGGGGAGGTTGCACAGCTGCGCTGTCAGCCGGTAGTGGGCGGCGAGGCATTGCACCGCGAGATCGGCGTCCCTGGCGAGGACGGCCTCGGCGAGTCTGCGGTGCTCCAGCGCGACATCTCGGCCGGGGTCTTCGCGGACCGACAACCGCCGGTAGCGCTCGGCCTGGTCCGACAGCACTTCGCGGAAGCG
>NZ_DASZKT010000191.1:0-1804 GCF_035552695.1 Actinospica sp. | reverse complement strand
CTCCATCGCCACGGCGCCGTAGAGCGCCATCCAGCAGCGCAGGAACACTAGGAGAGCGCCGTCCGGCGCGTCGGTGCCCAGGGTGGTGCCGAACCGGCTGAGCTGCGCCCGCAGCCCCTCGTCGATCTCCGCGGGGCCTGGCACCGGGAAGTGGGTCGCGTTCCACAACTCGAAGAACAGGGTGTAGAACGTCGCCGCGAACTCCAGGGCGCACTCCTCGGCGACGTCGAACCTGCCGTCGTCGAGTCCGGGCAGCGGGACGCCGAACAGCAGCGTGAACTCATCTCTGTGACTCAGTCCCCAGCGGCGGAACGCGCGGCAGGCCGCCACCAACTTCAGCGTGAGGTGCCGCCTGACCTGCTCCGGTGCCGCGTTGCCGCGAGAGACGGCCGCACCCGCGTTGCTCAGCGTCACCTCGTCGATCGCCCGGCGGACATCACCGGACAGCTCACGGAAGATCGACGCGACCACATGCCTGAGCAGGTCCTCGTGGCTGCTGTAGTAGCGGTACAGGCCGGGCGCGGTCATCCCCATCTCGCGGGCGATGGCGCGCAGCGACATCGCCTCGGGTCCCTGCTCGACGAGCAGCCTGCGGGCCGTCGCGGTGATCTCCTCTGTCGTCGCCGCGCGCAGCCGGTCTCGCCTGGTCGGTGCCGTCACCGGGACCGGCTTGGCCGGCGTGGCCGGGGACGGGGATGGTGCCTGCGTCACGCGTACCTCCTGACTCCGTTTTACAGTGCGCGGCAACGGGCCGGAAGAACAAACGGCAAACACTCTTGACGCGAGTAAACGCTGTATGCAAAGTTAATCATGTAATCAGTTTACGGTGTTCACTCAGGATCCGCGTGAGGCGGAAACCATCATGGCCTGGAGGCGTGATGTTCGAGGCATGGGGACGCGGGCTCTACCGGGCGCGGCGGCTCACACTGGTTATCGGCCTGCTGTTCGCGGTGGGCGCCGCGGTGTGGGGAACCGGCGTCTTCGGCAAGCTCAACTCGGGTAACACGTTCACCCCGCCGAACAGCCAGAGCAACGTCGAGTCCAACCTCGCGGGCAGCCTGTTCGGCCGCAATGACGCCGACGTGGTCGTGCTTTTCCACAGCGCGGCGCGCACGGTCGCCGACCCGGTCTACCGGCAGGCGGTGGCGCAGTACCTGGCCGCCCTTCCTGGGAACCAGGTGACCAAGACCGCGACCTACTGGACGAGCGGGCAGCCGAACCTGGTCTCCGCCGACAAGCACTCCACCGATGCGGTCCTGCAACTCGCAGGCGGCTCCGGCCAGGCGCGTGACGACACCTATAAGGCGATAAAAGCGGACTTCCCCGCGGTGGCCGGCCCGCCGGGCGACGGCATCACCGTCAGCGTCGGCGGCGCCACGGCCACCGAAGTCGCCATTAACAGCGAGGTCAGCGCGAACATCGCCAGGGCCGAGTCGATCTCGTTCCCCGTGCTGCTTATCCTCCTGGTGATCATTTTCGGCAGCGTGGTGGCCGCCATCGCGCCGCTCGCGATCGGCGGCCTGGCCATCCTCGGCTCGCTCACCGTGCTCCGCCTGCTCACGTTGGCCACCACGGTCTCTGTCTACTCGGTGAACATCACCACGATCATGGGCCTGGGCCTTGGCATCGACTACGGCTTGTTCATCGTCACCAGGTTCCGCGAGGAACTCCGCCGCCAGGCTCTGCTTGCCCCGGGAGGGACGACCGCCCAGCCACCCCCAGGAAGCGTGGAGCGCGCCGTCGTGCGCACGGTGGCCACGGCGGGCCGCACGGTCCTCGTCTCCGGCGTCACGGTCGCGGTCGC
>NZ_DASZKT010000190.1:0-7322 GCF_035552695.1 Actinospica sp. | reverse complement strand
TCCCAGCGCAGGGCGACCGTCGATCACCGGGATCGTCACCGATGGGCCGATCAGCGCCGCCCTCAGGTGGGCGTGGGAGTTCGAGTCGTGGTTGAGCCGGTTGTGCTCGTAGTCCCCGCGGACCGGGATCAGCCGATCTAGCAACGCCTGCAGGTCGCTCACCCCGCCCGGCTCGTATTCCATCGTGGTCACCGCGACCGTCGAACCGACGGCGAAGATCGTCACGAGGCCGCGGTCGACCGCGGCCGCGCTGACGATCCGCCCCACGCCCTCGGTGAGGTCGACGATGTGCCCGTTGCCGGGCGTCTGCAGCCGCAGCATGCCTCCACAGACGGCCATGAGCCCTACGCGACGCTCCAGACGGCCAACAACCCTAGGTGATCGCGACCCGCGCGAATCGCCGTTTGCCCAGCTGCAGGACGCGGCCATTGACCTGGTCGGCGGGTAGGTCGAGCGCGCCTGGGGCGACCGGCTCGCCGTCAATCTTGACCCCGCCCTGCGCCAGGGTGCGCCGGCCTTCAGAGGTCGAGACGCCGAACGCGCGCGCCAGCAGGGCGGGCAGATGGACGAGCTCGCCGTTGGCCGGCCAGGTGACGGTCTCGATGTCCTCCGGCCACTCCCGGCGGACAAACACGCGGTCGAAGTGCTCCTCGGCCGCCGCGGCCGCCTCCGCCCCGTGGAAGCGCTCCACCAGCTCCCGGGCCAGAGCGCGCTTGGCGTCCCGCGGGGACTGTGCGGGATCCGGCCCACGCCCCAGCAACAGCGAGTACCAGTTCTCCAGCTGGGCGTCCGGCACGCTGAGCGTCTTGCCGTAGATCTCCTCGGGGCTCTCGGTGACGCCAATGTAGTTGCCGTAGGACTTCGACATCTTGCGCACGCCATCGGTGCCGATCAGCAGGGGGAGCGTCATGATCACCTGCTCAGGCTGGCCGTAGGCGCGCTGCACGTCGCGCCCCAGCAGCAGGTTGAACTTCTGGTCGGTCGCACCGAGCTCGACATCGGCGAGCACGGCCACAGAGTCGTACCCCTGGAGGAGCGGATAGAGCAGCTCGAGCATCGAGATCGGCTGGTTCGCGGTGTAGCGCTTGGCGAAATCGTCGCGCTCGAGCATCTGGCCCACGGTCGCGGTGCGCATCAGCGTGAACAGATCCGACATCGACATATCGAGCCATTCGCCGTTGAAGCGAACCTCAAGCAGGTCGGAATCGTCGCGCAGGATCTTGAGTGCCTGCTCGCGGAAGCTGGCTGCGTTGGCGTCGATCTGGGCCGGGTCGAGCACCGGCCGGGTGCTGTCGCGCCCGCTCGGGTCCCCCACGCGTGCGGTGTAGTCGCCGATGATCAGCACGACCTTGTGGCCGAGGTCCTGGAACTCCCGCAGCTTCCCCAGCACCACGGTGAACCCCAGGTGGATGTCAGGAGCCGTCGGATCGATCCCGAGCTTAACCCGGAGCCGGCGGCCGCCGGCGAGCTTGCTTTCGAGGCCCCCCTGAGGCAGAGAGTCGACCGTGTTGCGGGCCAGCCAGGCCGCCTGCTCGGCCGCTGTCGCGTTCGGCGGGGGAGTGCTCTGGCCCACGGGGCCGATGCTAGACTCTCGCCGCCGCCAGGGAAGTCCCGTCCGGCTCGACGTGGCGCCCGCATGTCCCCCTCAGCCGTCGCGCCGCGCTACGGTCGGCGTCCTGCGGCGCACCGCACGGATCGCATGAGCGACGACGACGACATCTCGAACGGGACCGACGATTCGCGCCGAACGGTCGCCCTGACGGCCCCGCGCGAGCCGGTCGCGTTCGCGCCGCCACGCAGGCCATGGCGCCGTGACCCCACCGGCCGCCGCCGCAAGCCCAAGGTCCGCAAGCTCCGGCTCTTCTGGATCCTGCTCGGACTCGGCATCCTCGCCATCATCTCGACGGTCTTCGGGATGATGATGGCCGTCGCCTCCGACCTGCCCCAGATCGAGAACCAGGCCGAGTACAAGCAGGCGCTGCACAACTCCTATCTGTACGACGATCACTGGCAGAAGATCGGGATCCTGGCGCCCCCCAATCACGAGGTGATCGACACCTACGGGCAGCTGGGACCGATGATGCGCGACGCGATCGTCTCGGTGGAGGACAGGCGGTTCTGGTCCGATCCCGGCGTCGACATCAGGGGCATTGCCCGCGCGTTCGCGGCCGACGTCACCGGCCGAAGCGTCCAGGGCGCCTCGACGATCGCCGAGCAGTTCGTCAAGAACGCGCTGTCCCAGGAGGGCAATCGGACGATCTTCGAAAAGCTGCGCGAGGCGGCGATGGCCTACCACCTCACGCACCTGTGGAAGCGGACCAAGATCCTGACCGAGTACCTGAACTCGATCTACTTCGGCAACGGGGCCTACGGCGCCGAGTCCGCCGCCCGGGTCTACTTCGGCAAGCTCCACGGGTACGACCCCAGCTCCTCGGGCGGCAGCGGCGGCACCGGCTGCGGCGATCCCCCGCTCCGCTCGTGCGCGTCGGTGCTCTCCCCCGCCGAGGCGGCGCTGATCGCCGGAATGGTGGCCAACCCATCGGCCTTCAACCCGATCGCGTTTCCCGCTGCCGCAAAGGCCCGCCGAGACCTGGTGCTCCAGGACATGCTTGCCCAGCACTACATCTCGCGCGCGCAATACGAGACCGGCCTCGCCGAGCGGCTGCCGAACGCCAACGGCATCGAGCAGCCCCAGGAGCCGCCGGCGGCGCCGTATTTCACGAGCTGGATCGCTCCCCAGATCATCGCGGCGATGGAGCACGGCCACGTCCCCGCGAAGGTCGCCGAGTACCGCGCCTACTACGGTGGCCTGAAGATCCGGACCACGATCGACCTGCGGATGCAGAGGGCGGCAGAGCAGGCCGTCTCGCAGGATCTGCCGAGCGGTCCCAATGAGCCCGCCGCGTCGCTGGTGACGATCGACAACAAGACTGGACAGGTGCGGGCGATGGTGGGCGGGCCGCTCGTCAACGGGCAGCAGGACTTCCAGCAATACCCGTTCAACCTGGCCACAGAGGGCTATCGCCAGCCCGGCTCGGCATTCAAGGCGTTCACGCTCGCCGTCGCGCTGCAGCACGGCTATGGGCCGGACTCCGTGTTCGACTCGAAGCCCCTGGATCTGATCGTTCCCAACAGCGGCGGCAAGGAGCATTTCTACGTCCATAACTTCGGCAACGTCTACTCGGGACCGACGACGCTCGCGGCCGCCACGATCTCCTCGGACAACAGCGTCTTCACCCAGCTGGGTCTCTCCCCCGGGGTCGGCACGCAGCGCATCGCGCGTGTGGCGAAGGCGATGGGCATCCGCTCGCCGATCTCGACCAACTACGCGATGATCATCGGAGGTCTGAAGGTCGGCGTCACGACGCTCGATATGGCCCACGCGTACGAGACGATCGCCGACGGCGGCCTCCGCGTGTACGACCCGGGGCTGGGCGCTCCGGAGGAAGGGCCGACGGGCATCGCCGAGATCCAATGTCCGCACATCAAATGCCACGGCAGCAGTGACCTCGTAGCCGTCCCGCGCTACCGGCGGGTGATCCCCGCCAGCGTCACCGCCACCATTCATCAACTGTTCCAGGGCGTCGTCCAGCAGGGCACCGCGACGACGGCGGCGATTGCCGGCGTCGACGTCGCCGGCAAGACCGGCACCACGAGCAACTACGGCGACGCCTGGTTCGTCGGCTGGACGCCACAGTTCACAACCGCCGTATGGGTGGGGTATCCGAACAAGCTGGTCCCCATGACGACGCTATACAACGGCGGCCCGGTCGAGGGCGGAACGTTCCCGGCAGCCATCTGGCACACCTTCATGGTCCAGGCACTCCAGATCCAGGCCCAGGAGAACATCGAGTACGGCCCCCATCCCCGCTCCAAGTCCACGAGCACGACAGCCACCGGAACCGGCACGTCCGCCGGTGGGACGGGGACCGCGCCGCCGCCGGCGAGCACCGTCCCCAGCGGCGGGACGGGGACGACCCCGGCGCCGACCGGCGCCGGCACAGGCGGCACCGGTGGGGCGGCCGGCGGCGGCACCGGCGGAGGCGCGGGTGGGGCCACCGGCGGTGGGACCGGCGGCGGCACTGGCGGTGGCACCGGCGGTGGGACCGGCGGCGGCACAGGCGGCACGGGCGGTGGGACCGGCGGCGGCACAGGCGGCACGGGCGGAGGGACCGGCGGCGGCACAGGCGGCACGGGCGGAGGGACCGGTGGCGGCACAGGCGGCACGGGCGGCGGCACCGGCGCCAGCGGAGGCGCCGGACTGGGCGGCGGCTAGCGCCGCACTCGCCGGGCGCGGATTGCCATGTCCGCATCGGGGGTTTGGGGGGTTATTCGCCCTATACACAAGTGAGCCCCCAAAGCCCCCTGCTGCACCCCCCTGCTGCACCCCCGGCGCGCGACCAGCCCTTCTCAGACGGCAGCCGTCCGCCGCACCGGCCGGGACAGAAACCGGCTGCCGGTCGCGCAGAACCGCCACGGCAGCTCAACCGCCCGCGTAATCCCAATCCGGCGATCGATCGAGATCTCGACATCCCGCCAGGCCCACGGCCGGGGCGAGAACGCAACCGGGCCGCACAACAGGTCCGAGCCGTTGTCCGAGAGCTCGATGCCGAGGGCCTGGGTCAGTTTGCCCGGGCCAGAGCACAGCTGGCGCACCGCGTCCAGGCCGCGCCGCTCGCGCATGTGATCCAGCCCGGTCACGGGCTCGAGCGCTCGGATCAGCACGGCCGCTCCCACTCCCTCCGGTTCACACACGGCGTTCAACAGCGCGTGAACTCCATACGAGCGGTAGACGTAGGCGCGGCCCGGCGGCCCGAACAGGGTCTCGGTGCGGGGCGTCAGGCCGACGAACGCATGGCAGGCGGGCTCGGAGTCGTGGTACGCCTCGGTCTCCACAATCACTCCGGAGCAGTCCTCGTGGGTCACCACGCAGCCGATCAGATCGCGCGCGACCTCGAGGACCGGCCGGTCGTAGAACCCCCGCTTCACGCGAGCCGTAGCGCCGCGCGGGCCTGCTGGAGCTGCTCGCGGACGCGCGCCAGGCTGGTGCCGCCCTCGGACACCTTGGTCTCCAGCCACGCCCCGTCGCGCAACAGCGCGTAGAACTCGTCGTCGAGCACCGGCGATTGGCGCGCCAGCTCGTCCGGTGTCAGCTCCGACAGCTGCTTGCCCTCGTCGATGGCGTGGCGGACGAGCCCGGCGACGACTCCGTGCGCCTCGCGGAACGGGACCCCGCGCCGCACGAGCAGGTCGGCGATGTCCGTCGCAGCCAGGAACTGGTCCGCGGCGGCCGCGGCGAGCCGGTCGCGCCGGAACGTGATCGTGTCGAGCATTCCGGTGGCCGCCTCCAGACAGAGCTCGAGCGTGTCGCAGGAATCGAACAGCGGCTCCTTGTCCTCCTGCATGTCCTTGTTGTACGTCAGCGGCAGTCCGTGCATCACGCCATGCAGAGCGACCAGGTTCGACACCAGCCGCGGCGCCTTGGCCCGGAGCAGCTCGGCGGCATCCGGGTTCTTCTTCTGGGGCATGATCGAGGAGCCGGAGGCCCACGCGTCGGAGACCTCGCAGAATCCGTACTCCTCGGTCGACCACAGCACGATCTCGGCGCCGAGCCGCGACAGGTGCGTCGCGCAGGTGGCGGCGGCCCCCAGGTAATCGAGGACGAAGTCGCGGTTGGAGACGGCATCGACCGAGTTGGCGGCCACCTCGGAGAAGCCGAGCGCGGCAGCGACGGCACGCCGGTCGGTGTCGAAGTTGACCCCGGCGAGGGCCCCCGCCCCCAGTGGCATCCGCGCCGTGGCCGCGACCACCGCCTCAAAGCGCTCCCGGTCGCGCAGCAGCATCCAGACGTAGGCGAGCAGGTGGTGGCTCAGGTAGATGGGCTGCGCGCGCTGCATGTGCGTGTAGCCGGGCATCGGCCAGTCGAGGTGGCGCTCGGCCTGCTCCAGCACCGTCCCGGCCAGGCGGCCGATCCGCTCCACCGCCTCCCGGGCGTGCGCCCGCACGAACATGGCCACGTCGGTGGCCACCTGGTCGTTGCGTGACCGCGCGGTGTGCAGCCTTCCCCCCACCCGGCCGACGATCTCGGTCAGCCGCCGCTCGATCGCCATGTGGATGTCCTCGTCGCCGTCGGCGAACGGGAACGAGCCGTCGGTCAGCTCGGCGCGGACTTGCTCCAATCCCCGCCGCAGCTCGGCCTCGTCGGCCGGAGAGATGATGCCCTGGGCGGCGAGCATCGCGGCATGGGCGATCGACTGGTCGACGTCGTACGGGCTCAGTCGCCAGTCGAAGCCGATCGAGTCGTTGAGGCGGCGAAAGCCAGTGTCCTGGGGTTCGGCAAAGCGGGAGATGCCCGCATTATGGAGGGGACCCGCCGACGGGCGCGCGGCCGCCCCGGGCGGGCTCATCTAAGCCGCCTGTAAGAGCGATTCAAGGACTTGAGCCGCGTGTCCGATAACGGACGAAAGAACGTCGGCTCCCCCGGTACAAACGTCCGGGGCGATCGAAGAAACCCAACCGCCGCAGCCGCCACCACCGTCTGGACGTGCGGGAAACAAGGACCGGAAAGGACGTACCCTCATGCGTATTCTGCACTCGAAGCGCGGCCGCGTCGCACTCGGCGTCGTCGCGGCGCTGGCCACCGCCGGCGGTGCGCTTGCGTATTTCACCGCCTCGGGCTCTGGCACCGGCGCGGCCACCGTCGGCGCGAGCTCGGCACTCACCATCCACGGCACGAGCGCGTCGACGCTCTACCCCGGGACGTCCTCGACTGTGTCGTTCACGGTCGACAACCCGTCTCCCGGCCACCAGCAGGTTGGAACCATTCACCTCGCGACCGTCAAGGCGTGCCCGGCCGGGGACAGCTGGACCGGCTCGGCCTGCAGCAACAGCGGCACCGAGATCACCACGTGCGAAACGGTCGAGACCGGCGCCTCGGACACGAACACCGGGAACTTCTGGATGCCGGATGTCGTCGCCAACCAGCAGGCGCCGAACGGAAACGGCCAGGCCGTCACCGCCACCGGCACGTTGACGATGAACAACCTGAGCTCATCGCAGAACAGCTGCCAGAACGCCAACCTGACCCTGAACTTCACCAGCTGATAGCGAGCCTGGCGACGGGCGGGTCCTCTGCCCGCCCGGCGCGCCGGGCTCGCGTGACACCTCAGCGAAACGACGGCTCGGGACGGAGGGCATGCGTCGCGCTTCAGCATTGATCAGAGCGATCTGGGTCTCCGTGTGGGTGGCCGGAATCGCTGCCCGCGGCACCGGAACCCTGCTCCGGCGTCGCCGGCCGCGGTTCGGCGCCAACCGCCTCGCGG